>JALTHX010000176.1:0-2821 GCA_027076005.1 Caldisericaceae bacterium | reverse complement strand
AAACAAAAAGGAATTATTAAGGATTGGGAGTACGACAAAAAGTCGCAGGTGTTTAAGGTTGTAATGTGAATAAAGAATTAGATTGATTATAGAAAATGCACCTCTCTGAGGTGCTATTTTTTTGTCTACCCTTTGTTATAAACATGGGGGAGTATGTATTAAAACATGGGGGAGTATGTATTAAAACATAGGGGAGTATGTATTAAAAAGCCCTAACAAACGCCCTTTTTATCTGCGTTAGTTCCACCCCTAACTACTTTTTTAACTACTATATATATTATTTTTACAAGTAAAAATAATAGAGGTACAAAATTTGAGAAAAATTTTGTACCTCGGGATACCACACCACACAATCACCAAAGAAAAAACAGATTGCTGGTTAAAAAGCATTTTTCAGGTGAAAGGTCAATATATTCCGCCGCACGCCCGCGACTTAGAAATTCCTCCACCTCTTTTTCATCACTTACGAAAAAGCACAAGGAGGTGAAGGACATGATAATGAAGCGTAAGGAGTTAAAGGAGAAACTATTAAATGCGGTGAGTGAGATCAAAGGAGATGTAAAGGACTTCTTTAAGTTCGCAGTACGGCTTCCGCAGAATTATTCAGCGCAGAACCTCATCCTTATATTTCACCAAAAACCAAATGCAACCTATGTGCAGGGATTCAGCGAGTGGAAGCATAAAGGTAGAAAGGTGAGGAAAGGAGAAAAAGGCATATCTATTTTTGCACCTATTATCGTAAAGCAGGAAGTAGAGAAGGAGGATCCAGAAACAGGAGATACAGTAAAAGAGACGATTGAAAGACTTAAAGGTTTTAAGATTGCTTACATTTGGGATATTTCTCAAACGGAAGGCAAAGAACTTCCAGAAGACGAAGTAATATTTGTTCCAGCAGGAAGAGATCCTGCTGAGTTTTTAGACACTCTGATTAAACAGTCCAGTTTAAAAGTAGTAAATACGACAGGTAGGGCATTTGTGCAAAACAACGCCGTCGGTGTGCCTATTAACAGTAGCGTTGATAGAAAGCTGTTTTATATTTTAGGCGGTGCCGCAAGCATAACAGCACAGGAAGTTGGTGTAGAAAAGAAAATCGTACCATTTGTACAGTGGGCTGTTCCATTCATCGTGATGCAGAAAAACGGCGTAGAGGTATCGCCGTTTGAAGATTGGTTTAAGAAAAAGATTGAGAGCTTGAACTCTGAGGATATACTCTTAGGAATGAGAAAGACATTCCAGATCATTCCAAAAGTTGAACAAAAGTTTCGGCTCTCTGCATAAATATATCAGCCACTTCTTTCCATATTACCTCCTCTACCCGGTAGGACTTTCCTCTCCTTTCTCCTACCGGGTAAATAAACAAGTCTTTAGGAAGGGCGGTTAGCCCTTCCTTTTTTGTTTTTATTATGAGCGCTATTTTAACTTCATCCGTGAGAATATCATCCCCTCCGCACGCACACGCACTTTCCGAATGCACGCAGAGAAAACTCAGTATTTATCGTACTTTTGAAATTTCCACAGTTGCTTCCTAATGCAGCTTTTGGTGTAAAATTGCACGCTAAACTGCCTCTGCCTGCACTTTTTGTTTTTGAAGATATTTTCGCGGTAAAAATTGCACATTATTGCTGTATTTTTTCATAACAATCATAAATCACATAGGAGGTGAAGTATATGAACTCACAGAAGAATTGGTGGGAAAGACCAGAGGAACTTATTGCTAACACAGAGTTTGATTCAAAGCTAAGAGCAGAGCTCGTGAAAGAAGTTAAGGCTGGAGAACTAAAGGTTATTGCTGGAAACAGTAAACATTACGGTAAGGCAATAGTTTTGTTTAAGGACTGTTGTATGGAGATGAAGTCTGGAATAGCTTACTTTGCACCCGATATGGCCGTTATCTATCTCGGTACAGAGCATCAAAGCAGTGTAAGTGTATTTGCTGTTGACTTTACAAGAAGGTTTTTAAATTATCCGGAACAAGAGCACGATGTGTTGTTTGTCGGCTTTGACGTATCAGCAGGTAATGTTGATACAATGGGATATGTGTTAAGACCCTACATTAGGATTGACGAAGTTGTTAATCAGGAATTTCACAGCTTTACTGCTTCATTTGTTAACTGCCGTAAAAGGATAAAGGTAACTTCCCATTGAGTAAAAAATCTCTGCCCTGGGATAAAACCAGGGCTATTTTGCTTTGTAGCCCACAAGGTACTTTACACTTTTCACCTCTCTTTGCATAACAATAGTATCTTTTTATTGCTGAAACTTTTAACGGAGGTGGTGAAGTATGGTACAAAGCGATGTACTCGTGCTTATTGTAAAAAATAAGGATGCAGCTCAGTACCTCACGCGCATAAATGGTTTTAAAAGAGTTATAGTTGTATGTTTAAAGCGTGAGGATACTGACGCAGTTTTTGAAATAGTTAAAAAGTTAACTGACACTCACGTTTCAAGAGTTTCGTTCTTTAACATTACTGCTACTGCCTCAGACATATATACAAAACTTGGACGCAACGAGCCGAATCCCGTGCTGTTTTTCCGCTCTGCAGCGGGCGATAAAAGAGAAGTAAAAGTTGCAAAATCGCTGAAAGAGGAACTTTCAAAAATCGTCAGGGCTGTAGCACAAACAGTGTAGGTTTTATCTGTGTTTTTTATAAAATGCCCTAATTTAAGGCCCGTAGAGCGCCAAGATTTTGCAAAGGGTAGAAATGTACCATCCCTGGGTAAGATGCGCAAATTTGAGCCGTTTCTCTTGCGTATACGCGATGTTAGGATAACACGTTTCGTAAATTTTCTTAAAGTATAAAAAGGCAGGTAAATCCTGCCC
>JALTHX010000175.1:0-8428 GCA_027076005.1 Caldisericaceae bacterium | reverse complement strand
ATATAAATTAGCTCATGCGGTGTTTCTTTCTCGCAGTGAATACAATAAAGATCTGTTTGAATTCTTGTTATTCCCATTTTAACGCCTTCTCTATATTTTCTTCAATGGTATTTTTAAGTGTTTTCATAAATTTTGCTGCAGTTGCTCCGTCAATAAATCTATGGTCGCATGAGATTGAAATGTTCATAATTTTTTCAAAAAGAATCCCGTTTTCAAATGCTATTGGTTTTTCTTTTGCAGTAGAAATAGCCAATATGGATGATTGTTCCGGTATCAGCAATGCCTTGAAACTATCTACGCCAAAAGCCCCTAAGTTGGAAATTGTTAAGGAGCCTCCTTCTATGTCCGCAAGAGATAATTTTCCCATACGAGCTTTTTTTATAAGAGAGTCAAACGTATCAAAAAATTCCGGCATATTTAGGTTACTTATGTCTTTAATTACCGGAACGACTAATCCATGCTCTGTAGCTACGGCTACTCCTATATTTTTTGTCTTTCTCAGCTTTAATTCGGAACCCTTGAGAAAAGCATTAAAGATGGGGAAATTGTCAAGCAAGTAAGACAAAATTTTTACGAGTATTGCCGTAATGTTAGAATTAACGCCTTTTTCTTTTAGTTTAGAGTTAAGTTCCAATAATTTTTTAACTTTTACGTCATAATAAAGGGTAAATTGGGGAATACTGGCGCTACGAGTCATTTTCTCAGCCATTGATTTCATAATAGGAGTGAATTCTATTTTTTGAGGTTTTGTGTTTTCTAATAGTTTTTCTGAAGTAATAACCCCATTATCTGAATTTTCAAGTTTTATTTTCTTTTCTTTTGCAAGACGTTTTGCAAAAGGGGTTGCAGGGATATATTTTTCTTTTATTCCTTTTTCTTGTATCGGTTTTTCGGGTTGTTTTTCTTCAGGAATTTTTGATGATGCTGGTTCTTTATGTTGCTGAAAATATAGTTCAATGCCTTGATCTGTATCCGAGGGTAATTTTAATAGCCCGATTACTTTACCAACAGGGGCTTCTTCTCCTTCTGCTGCGAATATCTTAACAAGAGTTCCACTAACCGGAGCTTCTACGTCCATATTTGCTTTATCAGTCATTATCTCTACAATGGGCTCGTCCTTTTTAACGGCATCCCCTTCGTTTTTATACCATTTAGTAATGATGCCGCTTTCCATAGTCATACCAAGTTTTGGCATTATAATTTCTTCAGGCATACCATTTTTCCTCCACTATTTCCGTAATTTTTTTGGCTATACTCTCGGGCTGTGGAACCGAATGTTTTTCTAAATTTCTGTTGTAAGGAATAGGGACATCTGTCCCACCGAGCCTAAAAATTGGTGCATCGAGGTAAAGAAAAGCTTCACTTTCTGCTATACTGGCAATAATCTCGCCTCCTATCCCTCCCGTCAAACAGCCTTCATATACGACGAGAAGTCGATGAGTTTTCTTAATAGATCTTATAATGGGTTCTGTATCTAATGGTTTAATTGTTCTAATATCTATTATTTCAGGTCTTATCCCTTTTAGCAGATTCACTGCCTCTAAACTTCTTTTTACCATTATGGAAGCAGCAACAATAGTAATATCTGTCCCTTCTTTTACTATTTTGGATTTTCCTATCGGCACTCTATACTCTTCTTCCGGTACTTCTCCTTTTGTATTATATAAAAGTTTATGTTCAAGGAATAAAATAGGGTTATCATCTTCGATAGAAGACTTTAACAACCCCTTAGCGTCGCATGCGTTTGACGGAGCTACGATTTTAATCCCAGGTATATTTAAGAACCAAGCTTCCACATTTTGTGAATGTTGAGCGGCAGCACCTGTTCCTGACCCTTCCGGTGCTCTTATTACGAGAGGGATTTTTACTTGTCCCCCTGTCATATATCTTAATTTTGCTGCCTGGTTTGTAAACTGGTCTGCAGAGAAGGTAAGGAAATCAGCGAACATTATTTCAACAATCGGCCTCATACCCAATACTGCAGCCCCAATCCCTACGCCCGTAAAACTTGCTTCGCTCATAGGTGTTTCGAGAATTCTTTCAGATCCAAATTCTTCAAGCATTCCCATGCTGATCCCGAATGCTCCTCCGTATACTCCTATATCTTCTCCCATAAGAAAAACACTTTTGTCTTCCCTCATTTTTTCGACTATTGCTTGCCTAACAGCTTCTTTATATGTTATAATGCTCATTTTTCTTCACCTTCTTCTGCATAAACGTATTTTGTAAGTGAGTCCACCGGAGGTTCGGGGCTTTCCATTGCAAATTTAACGCCGCCTTCTATTTCTTTATCTATATCCTCTTTTAATTTTTGAAATTCTTCCTCTGAAAGCTCACCTATCTCTTGCAATCTGTTTTTAAATAGCATAATGGGATCTTTCTTTTTCCACATTTCTATTTCTTCTTTTGTTCTGTAAAGATTTTTGTCACTTTTGGAGTGGCCTTTGAATCTGTATGTTTTTGCTTCTATCAAAGTCGGGCCATTTCCTGAGCGGGCTCTTTCTACTGCTGCTTTTACTGTTTCGTATACGGCTATTACGTCCATTCCGTCTATTGCTACTCCTGGAATACCAAACGCAGCAGCCCTGTCGGCTACGTTTGGTGTCGGTATGAATTTTCTTGCAGGAGAGGACATTGCATATTGATTGTTTTCACATAAAAACACTTCGGGAAGTGTCCAGATAGTAGCCATATTTAATGATTCGTAGAATGTCCCTTCGTTTGCGGCACCGTCTCCGAAGAAACATAAAACTACATTATTTTCTCTCCTCATCTTAACTGCTAACGCTGCACCTGTTGCAATGGGAATTCCTGCTCCGACAATTCCCGTAGCACCGAGATTGCCCAGCTTAAAATCGGCAATGTGCATAGAGCCTCCCCTTCCATGGCAGTACCCCGTTTCTTTCCCTAAAAATTCCGCAAACATTTTTTTGATGTCCCCATCTTTTGCAATCATATGGCCGTGACCCCTGTGAGTAGAGGAGATATAATCCGATTTGTGCAAGGCAAATATTGCTCCTACCGGTACTGCCTCTTCTCCGATGGAGAGGTGCATTGTCCCGTGTACTAAATTTCGCATAAATAATTTTTCTGCTTCCTCTTCAAATGCTCTTATAAGAAGCATCTTTCTTAACATCTCTTTTCTTAATTTTTTATCTGTCGTATGCATAGTCACCTCGTATTTAATTTTGTTATTCTAAAATAATTTCTTCACGGGGGAATATCCCCCCGTGAAGAAATTATTGCCTACAGCGCTGTCTTGTTTTTCTTTCTTAGAATGAGCATTGTTTCGCCAATGGAAACTTCATTCGGAAGTGTACCTTTTACGTTTATATCTCCTGGTAATTGAGGTTTTGATAATCCATTATTCTTTATTACAAGATGGTATAATTCGAGTAGATTCTTGTTTGCTAGTTCCCCTATACTGGTTATAATTGCACTATCTTTGCCTATTTGGATAATGTCACCTATCTTTAGAGGATGGATAACTTCAACCTGATGTATTATACAGTACGGTTTTAGGGAGGAAGGTACATTTTCACCAAAGAAAATAAATACTCCCCCTTTAATTAACTCATCCATCTCACTGCCAATTTCAATAAAGCGCGATTTAAGAACTGTTTCCATTATGCAGGGTCCTGCCACAATTAATCCTCAACTACCTCAATATTTGCTATTTTTACTCCGCTAACAAGGTATTCTTTGGTAATGAAGTTTGCTAGAGGCCCTGAAGGACCAGAGGCTACAACATCCACCGTTGGTATTTTTTTCATAGGGTATACACCAATCCTTGCAGTGCCACCGCAATCAATTACTACGCAACATATTTCTTTCTCGGGCACGGCTGACTTGAAACCGTCAAAAGCCCTTCCCCCAGAAAGTTCAGCAATTTTAGCGGCTACTGGATGAATTCCGCCACCAGTTACAGAAACAATATAATCTTTGCCTTCTTTTGGCTTAATAATAAGTGGCCCACCCCAGCCACTTGAACCTTTAGTTATTTTAACCTTTTTATATTTACCCATAAGTGTTATCTCCTTTCGCAAAAACGCTTAATCTCTTAATGTCCTGGGAACATCCCAAAGCTTGCAAAGTATGCAATTGTTATGGCAATTACTCCTGTAATCTCTCTAGAAAAGAGGACAGCAGGAACCCCTACCTCCACTGTTTTTGGTTGAGCTTCTCCTAGCGCAAGGCCAACTGGAATAAAATCACATCCTACTTGTACGTCTATAGCAAAAAATGCTGGCAATGCCATTTGTGGAGGTACTTTTCCTGCCACAATGAGAGCGCCTACTATTGTTCCTATAACTTGTGCTATTACTGCACCTGGTCCAAGTACGGGGGAAAGCACAGGTATTCCTACGATTAATCCTAAAATAATCAATCCACCAAAATTAGAGGCAAGTGGTGCTAATCCTGTGGCAATTGCATGTCCTACTCCAGTTTTCAAAATAAATCCGATTATAAGTGCAATAAACGCTATAAAAGGAATAACGTTCTTGATCATCATATCTATCGTTTTTCTTCCACCATCGTAGAGAGCATTTACAACTGCGCCTATTCCTCTACCAAAGGTAGCTATACCATTACTAAACTTTGCAAATTTTGTTTTTTCATTAGGATCTTTGTTAGTCATTATCATTCACCCCCTTGTGCATCTAAAGCTTCTAAAGTATAGCCTTCTCCTAGTACGCGTGGAGTTAAAAATGCAGTAATCTTTTCGGTTACTAATCCTCTTATGAAAATGACCACGATACCGACTAGTAAGTATCTGAGGGCTAGCCCACCTATTGGTAACCCGAGTTGTTGTACACCATTTGCTATACCCAAATAAACAAATAGTTCTCCCGGGTTTGCATGAGGGAACAAGCCTGTAATAGGGTGGCAAAAACTTACAGCAGAATCATAAAAAGCTGGCTTATACCTTTCGGGAAGAAATTTTCCAAAAGTATATGCCATAGGGTTAGTAAGGAAAAACATTGCTAGGATTGGCATTATGGTATACCTTGTTATAATATTTCTACTAGCCTTCTTCGCCCATATCTCTACTTTTTCTTCACCAATAAGATCGATTGTGGCATATACGGCAGTCATTAATACGATAACCGTTGGCAATATGCCTTTAGATAATGACATAAACACCTTTCCGCCTTCTTGAAACAATCCAATAAAATAACTTGCACCGGTTGCTAATGCATGCATAATTTTCCCTCCTTATTTTTTTTGTGTTTTTGTGCTTTTCTCATTTTGTTTGTTTTTCTATCACCCCCTAATAATAAAAAAGTTATACTACTTTTATCATACAGCTGTTCTATCACCCCCTTACCTAATTTTAATTTTGCAGATTCCCATAGTGGTGGCAGCGGCAGTCTACTTTTTCTTTTATTTTTATTGTTCCACATTCTAACCCAGCTCTTAGCTGATAAACCGTTTGTGCAGGCGAGTTTTTTTCCTATTAATGAACTGAGTTTAATATAACTTAAAACTTTATCTAACATATACCACTTATATCAATTTAAACCTATATTTTCCTGCAATTTATACAAGCTTAACAAAGTGTTTTCTTGTAGCTTTATCTGATTAAACGTTATTGGGGTGCCCTTTGGGATATCACTTAATACAGTAGCGCCTTCTGCAAGAGATATAGGAACAAAATTACTGTTTTTTGCTATTTCGTGTTTTTCAATAATTCCATATACAGTAGAACCGCCTATTCCATCTATTATCTCCCCTTTTTTTAGATTTCTTTTTGCTACGGTGATAGTATCTGAATAAGGTTTATATAAGGGGACTATGGTCGGTTCTTTATACAAAACTGCTCTATAAATAGAAGTCAAGGTTTCTAAAGATGTTAAATGAAAAGGTCTATAAAGGGTGTAATTTGGGCCAGGGCCCATATGCAAGTATTCAAGTTCGTCTTTTATAAATTTGTTCTTTGTTGTGACTATTACAAATACCCCTGGAGCAACACCACGACAATACTCTACAGCTCCATGATTTGATAAGATTCCACCTTGTTCTTTTAAACTCATTATATTAGACAGCTCTTTTAATGAACATTTAGGCCCGTGCATTCCTCGTGTGTCAGGGATTAAGCCAGTAGCATTTGAAAGTGCTGTCATTTCTACTGCAGTTTTTGTGCCGTCTACAAAAGAACAAAGCATCCTCGGATTCATTTTCTTCATATTGGCTTCCCCTAACAGCTTATCAGGAGTAATGCTTGTATTAAGGGGGTTGTTTTTACCTTTACCAGCTGCTACTATATCAAAACCTAAAGACACGGCCATGTCATAAAGTTTTTTGGTAACGCCGGGCTCATCTCCATCGGCCACAGTATAAACTACTCCAGCAGACTCAGACATTTTTCGAAGAATCCTTCCAACTACTATATCTGCTTCTACGGTGAGTAACACAATATGCTTCCTGTATTGAATGGCAGAAAAAGCATTTAAAGCAGCTATCTTAGGAATACCTGTCGCTTCCAATATGATCTCTATAGAAGGTATTTTGGCAACTATAGATGCATCATCAGTAAGTGCTATTTTGCCCTTTTTTATTGTTGCCTCAGCTTCCATTTCGTTGGATACTATTTCAACATCATCCTTAGTAAATCCAAGTTTTATAAGTGTTTGCATCGCCTTAGTGATATCTATATCACAAATAACGTTAATCTGTACAAAGGAAATATCTAAGGTCTGTGCTACAAATCCTTTACCCATTTGTCCTAATCCAATAAGTCCAATAGAAATAGGGCTTTCCTCACGTTCTTTTAATTTTTCTAGAAAATTTTTATTCATCTTTCCCTCCCTGTATAATAATTTAATTTATAATGGATTTTTATCTCATAAAGTAAAGTAGTATTAAACATGAATGTCTCCTTTTTTATTAGTTGTGCTGCTCTTTGTTGATACTTGTTTTAATGCTGTTGTTAACGATTTTCTAATTGCCCTATAAAGAGGGCTCTTAGATGATTTAGGGCATATCTCAAGCACTTCTGTAATAGTCTTTCCGTCAAATTTTTTAAAGTCCCTAAAACGGGCAAATACCGTATAACCTTTCATATACATCATTTTTTTAATCACTTTGTTGTTATTTACTACTATTGCTACTATACAGCTTCCTCGCAATAAATCCTTTTGTGCCCCAGTGATAAGCTTTCCCTCTTTTCCTAATTGTGAAAAAGTTTTTCTTATATTGCTAACCTGCATATGATTAAATGGGATTTGAATAACCCATCCAACTATTAAAGCAATAAACAATAACTTAATACTGAATACCATAAACTTCTCCTTTCTTATTTGTACGTTGTAACTCAAGGATTTCTTTTCCACAATTGTCATCAGTAATAAGTACATTTATAAGTCTGCCTTTTAGTGCACCGTAGATTGCCTTTGCCTTTCCTGCCCCAGACGCAATCCCGACTACAAAAGGTATTTTTTTTAAGGTTCCCATGCTTATGCCTATAACATTATTGTTAGGAAATACTAAAATTTTCCCATTTGTATTAAACAAATAGGAACATATATCTCCTATAGCATCCTTTTTCTTAAATTCTATGAAATCTGCGGTATTATAATATCCAGATTTAATGACAGTTGAATTATTATTCAAAGTTCCTATCCCTACTAATGCCACGCGGATCTTTTTATACAAATCCATTACTAACTTAACAGAAGGTTCTTCTACAATTGTTTTTATGGCGCTTTTATTTTTCACTATCGCCGGTGCATACAAAGCATAACTTTTACTTAATAGTTTGGTAGCTAGTTGATGAGCAAGCGTATTAGAGTGAAGATTATTAGCTACTCTTCCTACTCCTCCAGTAAGTGGAACCACTATTCCACTTACGTTTATGTTGGGTATCTGGTTAACCACTTTAAATAAAGTGGTTCCCCAAGATATTCCAATGGTATCCCCACTTTTTAGCAATTTTGTAAGATAGTTAGAAGCTCTTTGTGCAACAAGTTCTTTTGCATCTTCCTCATCGCTAGTAGATGAAGCAATCACCACGTCTTTAAGATGAAACGTTTCTTTTAGAGCATTTTTAATGATAAACTCCTCTGGACTAGCAATATTCACTTTTATTTTAACAATCCCGATTTTCTTAGCAGTTTCCAGCATCCTAGAGATAGTGGGGCGTGAGATACCTAATCGCTTGGACGCTTCTAATTGTGATAGGCCCTTTTCATACACTAACCATGCTGCTTCTTGTAACTCCTTAGTCCCGTATTTTTTCATTCTATTTTTCCTTAATTTCAATATATGAAATTAATTTTAACATATTATATACATTTTTTAGATTTTGTCAAGTATGCGAATTGCCTCACCAAAGATACTACGATCTTTGTCAAGAGGAAAAACATAAGTTTTTATCCTTTATTTTGTCTCTTTTATCGGGATCTATGTCAAGGTGTTTGTACTGGGA
>JALTHX010000174.1:0-2833 GCA_027076005.1 Caldisericaceae bacterium | reverse complement strand
TAATCGCGACAAAACTCACTTTTTGTATCCGAATAGCTGCACGCTTTTTCCAAGTCATCCGATGCTTTTTCTTTTTGCCCTTGTGCCAAACGAATCTTCCCACGGAGATTAAAGTATTTCGGATTATCGGCATCATATAATAATGCCACATATATCATATCGAGTGCCTTATTGAGATTCTGCTTGTGAAATTCAATATTGGCAATGCCGTAAAATGCCTCGGAATGCTTGGGTTCTTTATCTAAAACAACCAAGTAATGCTCTTTGGCTTTGTCATACTGTTTTGTCTGCACATATATATCGGCAACACTCAAATGATAGTTAACTTCTTCAGGATATTTTGATAATAAAAAGTGATAATATTTCAACGCATTTTCCGTATCACCTTTTTGTTGAAAAATTTCAGCAATATGCTCTACCGATGTATGAGAATCTTCATCCAAAGCAAATGCAAAGAAAAATGCCTCCAACGCTTTATCTTGCTGATTATCTTTCAGATACAAACCACCTAAATAGTCCCACATCATTTCGTCAAAAGGATTATCTTCCAATATCCGGCTCATATACCGGGCACTTTTCTTATAATCCTTAATTTTTTCGTAGCAGAGCGAAACATCATTTAAGACATCTTCGTCATCATATCCCATACTGATTAGCTGCTCGAAAAACACCAATGCTTCCTTAAAATAATCGTTAGACATCAGATACCCCGAAATAGAAAACAAAAAAGTGTCTAAATCTTCATCGTCAACGACTTCCAACGACTTTTTATACGCTCTCATTGCTTCCGGGATTTTCTTGTCACGGATGAGAATATTTCCCTTCAAAAAATGAAGTTCCGGATTTTGACTTTCCAACGGCTCAATGTCTTTCAAAATTTTCAGTGCTTCGTTTTTCTTATCTTTTTTAAAAAGCACATTGGCTTTCATCAATAAAATTTCCGTAGAAAAAGGATATTGTTTTTTAGCCACAGAAACCGCCTGCAATGCCTTGTTATACTGATAATTATCCGTATAATATGAAATAATATCCATAAACTCCTCCATATCGAAGAAGGCACTCTCCGATTTTACCATCATTGCCTCAAATCGCTTAATCAGCGAAGAGATATGCTGGTCTGAAGGCTGGAAGTCATCGTCTCGTTTCATTTATTTTTCCTGGATAATATCGTTTAGTTGCTTGTAAGTATCATCAAAAAAATCAATTGCCTCTTTGGCAATCGCACCATAATACTGTTTAGATGATTGTTTTTCGTCACGGGTCTCGTTGTGATTGATACGGGTGACCAACTCTTCGTGTTTCTCCACAGATTTCATTATCAACGACTCAACGGTTTTTTGTTGTGCATCATCCTTTTTAATTTCCCGAATCATAATAGCATCAGCAATCATTTCTTCGAAAAGGAAATTTACTTCTTTTTTTATTTCTCGTTTTGAAGCCATAAAATTATTGTTTTTTGCAAAAATACGCTTTTTTCGGCATTTTCGATGAAACCAAAAAGAAGTTTTCAACTATATTTTCACAGTTAATTGACGAAAATAAATTACATACAGAAAAATTAACTCGCTTCATTCATGCAAGAGCGGCATAAAAAAAGATTCTAAAAGACAAAAGAGATCGTCATTGCGAACGAATGTGAAGCAATCTACTAACGGAACGCAACAGATTGCTTCGTCGTTCCTCCTCGCAATGACGGATTAGTTTGATGAGATTCTTCACTTCGTTCATAATGACAAAACAAAACCGGAGATACCTTAAAACAGAGCCATTTGTCATATTGAGCGAAGCGAAATATCTGTTTTTTTTGTCATCTTATATTTGTAAAATCAAAAAATATATTCAAACTTCAGCAATAATTATTATCCCTTAAAAAAGTAAGCCACGATTTTCGCAAAATCTTCTTTGCTCAGTTGCTCGGGGCGTTTGTCGGCAAAAAAACGGATGTCATCGGGAGCTTCCGAGAAATCAGCAAATCCTTGTAACGACTTTCGTAACATCTTCCGCCGTTGGTTAAATGCCTTTTTCACAAACGAAAAAAAATATTTATCGGAAAAAGGAAACCGGACAGTTTGCTTTCGCATAATCCGAAAAACAGACGATTCCACTTTCGGTGGCGGGACAAATACATTTTTGCTGACATTAAACAACAGTTCCACCTCGTAAAACGATTGTAATAACACACTCAAAATACCATAATCTTTGGTGTTCTGTTGTGCCGCAAACCGCTCGGCAACTTCCCGTTGCACCATAAAAACGCCATAATCAATTAGTTGCCGGTTTTCCAAAATCTTGAAAATAATTTGCGAAGAAATATTATATGGCAAATTCCCAATTAACGACAACGAAGTAAATTCCGATAAATCCATTTTCAAAAAATCGGCATTTATAAATGCGTCTTTTCGTGCCGGAAATTTCTCACATAAAAACGCATACGCATCTTTGTCAATCTCAACAAATGAAAAGTTTTCCAATTCTCTTTCAAAAATATGCTCTGTGAGTGCTCCCATCCCGGGACCAATCTCCATACAAGCCGAATCATCGGGCGGTTGGAAGCTATCCAATATCTTACGAATGATATTCTGATCTTTCAGAAAATGTTGCCCGAGACTTTTTTTAGGTTGAATAGTCATTCTATTTTAAGTTTCTTGTTTTGTAATCTAAAGATAACCAATGTATTATAACTTATTTTGTTTATCACCCCTCTGTGTCTCCTCCCGAACTGCGTTCGAGGATAAACCATCAAGGGGAGAATTTCCTCCCTTGTTTTAAGGTGCCGTCCCGATAAATCGGGACGAGCATCCACGAAAATCTATTCAAAACAAAGTTTTGAGAT
>JALTHX010000173.1:0-2836 GCA_027076005.1 Caldisericaceae bacterium | reverse complement strand
GGAGCATTGTTAAGTCCAGTTTGCCAAGAATCGTCCCACGTTGATGTTAAATCATATCTGCCAATTGTTGTATCTTGGGCGAAATACAAATAGCCATTGTATTGCTTTAATTCCTGAATTGCTCCAGTATTAGCACTATCGTGAGCCAATACAATGCTCCCAATGGTATCTTGCTTATAAACAATAGTATCACTACCACCGAAATAAACATCGTGTCCAGACGTAACACAAATATCATAAAATAACGCTGGCATATCAATAGAGCTTGAATACTCCATATTCTCCCAGTTTCTATCACAGGTTATCTTTCCTGGCTTGGAGCTAAAATCAATCTGTTTGCCAATATAAAACTGGTCGCTCCTTCCAAGCTTTTCATTCAGCGTCATTCCTCCTTTTGCATCCGTTATTTCTATTAGTGGCTTTTTCATAATATCTTAATGTTTAATTTTATTTGTCCACGAAGATGAATGTTTTGTGTTGTCCGTCCACGAAGAACTATGTTTAGAACCCTTTGTCCACAAACTACTATGCTTTACCGCCCTGAACCAGCCACCACCAATATCAATAATGTCTGATATGCGAAGGGTCTCAAGGATTGTTTTAGAAAAGGTGGTCAGTCTGGAGGTTACATCTGTCAAATGTATGGTTTCTGAAAGGGAGACAACAAAGTCCCCACCCATAGAGGTTATATCAGTTAAAGATATTGCCTCTGTAAGCGATTTCTTAAATCTTGTAATCTTGTCCAATACATCAGATAAGTTTATTGTCTCAATAAGGTTCGCCTTAAATCCCTGTATTTTGCTAATGGTATCATTTAACCCCATACTTTCCGCAAGGTTTACAATAAACTTCTGTCCAGCGGTTGCTATGTCTGATAGGGTTAAATTTTCTGTTAAAGATTTTAAGAAAGTTGTTTCTTTTTGGGTGGTGTCTAAGAGAGAAAGATTCTCTAAGAGTGTAAGGATATAATTGGTCACCGCCGTATATTCTTCGGTGCTTGTTAAGTTATTTGAGCCATCGTATCCAGTAAACGCCAAACCTGCTGTTTGTGAACCCGCTACCCCCATATCATATCTTGCTGTTGTTAGGTCGCCCCCTGCCGTCCAAGTTGACCCGTCGTATTCTCCAGTAGCCGACGTTGCCGCTGTCGTATATCCACCCGTAGCAAGACCTGCAGTTTGTGTGCCACATCCAGAAAAGGCTCTTGTTGCAGCAAGATAATCTCCACTTGAACTCCAAGAAGTCCCATCGTAATTTTCAGTATTAGCTACATTTGCCGAACCATCGTATCCACCAGTTGTAAATGCAGCTGTTTGACTTCCACCTCCTGCCATACCACTTCTTGCCACGGCTAAATCTCCTCCTGCCGTCCACGACGTCCCGTCGTATTCCTCACTCGCTGCCACCCTATTACTCCCATCATATCCGCCAAAAACCAATCCTGCGGTCTGGGTTCCTGCACTTGTTAAATTTCTCTTTGCTACCGACAAATCACCTCCAGTAGCCCACGAAGTTCCATCATATTCTTGGGTATCGGCGGTTTCTGTCCCTGTTCCCCCTGTCTGCCCTCCAGCATAAGCAGCTGCCGTTTGCGTTCCAAATGCTGAACCTCTAAATTTTGTTGTTGCCAAATTTCCCCCTGCCGTCCAGGTTGTCCCATCGTATTCCTCTGTGGTAGGCACAATATCTGTTGTATATCCTCCACAACTCAGTCCTGCGGTCTGGGTCCCTGTTCCTCCTAATTCTCTCCTCGCCGTTCCCACATCTCCGCCAGCACTCCAAGTTCCCAACATAAAAAGAAAAGCGGGAAATCCCAAATAATGCCCAGCAATCAAGACGGGGATTATAACCAGTAATTTATAGGTGTATTCTTTTTTCCAAAAACTTTTTACGTTCATGGGGATTTTGCGGAAGAACCTTCTCTAAAAGACCCTTCTGTTTACAAACCTTTAATGCTTTATCCAACTGTCCTATAAGATTAGCCCTCTCTGCGGGGCTTCCTTTTTCTCTCATCGCTAAATACTGTTTAATAAATTTCTTGGTGTAGCTTATTAACTGATGCTCATTAACATCCTTTAAACTATATTTCATTTCGGGCAATAGTCCTTCTTTGATTTCGTGCCACTCTTTTAATTCCCGTATTCTATCTTTTGCTATCCTTTGCTGGTTAATAGAGATAAATTTTTTCCTTTCAATTTCTATCTGTAAAAGTTCTCTTTCTAAATCATCCTTTTCTTTCTTTAGTTGCCTTTCCAGTTTTTTAATCTCCACCAAGTTCTTGCGATATTCATATGAAAGCATCACCAATTCGCGAAACATCACATTTTGCTCTCTAACCGATTGCCAGTATTTGGCATCTGGGGTGGGAAACTTCAAATCATTTAAAACAGAAACCTCCATTTCCGTTCTTGTTCTAAAAACCTGACTATGTAGAAAAACATCTTTTAATTCACCCTTCATTTTCTCAATCAACTCAAAATCCTCTGATTTTAATATCTCGCTATTCTTTACTATTTCTAATGAAAGTTTATCGTAATCCATTTATTTTAACCAAATTAAGACTAACAAGACTATTACCGCTATCGCCCACGGAAATCCGAATATAATCTCTTTGTGCCAGTAATTGCTGAAAAACATTAAGCCACCTTAACCTTGTAGGTCAGTTGAAGGGTATCATTTGTCTCTAAGTTCTTAGCAGTAAAGGTCTGCCTTGCCAGCATATTACCACCAGAAGCAGTTGAAGTGTCAAAAATACCCGCTTCCTGAACAGTTTGCGTTCCTGTCGCCGTCCATGTGTGAACCAATTGAGCGGTGTCGTCGGTAACCGTTGTCGTTA
>JALTHX010000172.1:0-2840 GCA_027076005.1 Caldisericaceae bacterium | reverse complement strand
ATTTGGACCCCCAGGCAAATGCAACGCTCAGCGTAGGAGTTGACCCTACGATGTTAAGATATAATGTCAACTCACTCTTTACCTCGATAGACATCTCTCCTAAAGATGTGATTGTAAGAACGGACTTTGGCCTGGACGTGCTACCCTCTCACCCTGACCTTGCAAAAACAGAAGCGGGCATGACAGCAGCACAGATAGGGATGATGAAAGGTATATTAGATCCAGTTGAGGAACTATATGACTTTATCTTTATAGACACACCTCCGTCGGAAAGTTACCTAAGCATTGCGGCACTTACCTATGTACAATACGTAATTATACCCCTGCAAGCACATTTCCTCGCAATGCAGGCTCTCACTCAGGCTATGGAGGACATAGAGCACGTTAGAAATGGATTGAATCCTGGAATAAAAATAAAGGGTATTCTTTTTACAATGGTAAATCCAAGGACGAACATTGCAAAAACAGTAATGACAGAAGTTAGGGGAAGGTATGGAAATTTAGTATTTCCCGTGGACGTAGCGTTTAGCATAAAACACGTTGAAGCAACACTTGCAGGTATCCCAATTGTACTATTTGACCCAAACCATCAAGGAAGTAAAGCATACAGAAAGCTTGCAGAGGTGATTCTCAATGGATAAAAAGAAAATTCAAGAGCTAATGGAAAAGAGGAACCCTATGCGAGAAGTAGTAAAACCTGTAGACTTTTTTGAAAAAGAGAAAAATAAAACCAGCAAGCCAGTAAACCAGCAAGCCAGTAAACCATTAGTTAAAAATCCGGTAAAAAAACATGAGAAAAAAGCAATCAAGTATACTACCTATCTACCTGAAGAACTAATAACGAAAATTAAGATGCAGGCAGTACTCCAGAAGAAAAAAGGATATCAGATTATAATAGAAGCATTAGAAAAGTTTTTTGGTAAGTAATTTGCACTAATCTGTTCTCTTACAAAAGTGGAAAATTTTCTTTTCCACTTTCTTCCCATTTTGTATTTGATCTCCTCCTCTTTGTAAACAAAGAGGATTCTCATTAGCTAAATAGCTTTATGAGGAATGGTGTTTCCTTACGGGGCTTCCCGCTGGTTCCTGTAGTCTTGTGCCTGTGCCCTCTTAATTACCGCTCTCGAAGGTGGTGTATCCGCAGGCGTCCAGCCTGCTCCAAAAGGAAAACAATCGCACAGGTTCAAAGTGACTTCAAAAGGGCATTATAGGTTCGGGCTAATCTTTTTTTACGAGCAACCTCAACCTTGCTTTTACATTCTATGTTCTCTATTTCTTTAATACACTCTTGCAATTTCTTGATAGGAATGTTAACTATTTTATTTTTAAGCGGAATAGATGCAAAAACTATAGTGGATGTTTCTCTTTGTTTCTCTTTATCTGATAATTCTCCAGCAGTAGAAAAAGATATGGGAGGGCTTATAAAGTAAGATGTTTGTATCATTAATTTGTGCAGCGATGTTACATCCTCATAATCCCTGAATATATTGCACCACACGAACAATAAAAATATATCAAATAAAATTCTCCTGTCATATTGTGGAAACAACATTTCTAAGTTTATGCTTATCTTCTGGCTTGTTTCAAATGATTTTGGAAGTAATTCTTTATCATTTTTAACATCTGCATAGAGTATTTCTCTTGTTTTCCTATATATCCACTCTAAGAAATTATAAAGCCACAGAATAGCAAATTCATTTCTGCTTTTTACATTTTCTTCAGTAATTTGCCATTTGCTTGGTAAATATATTTCTCTATTTGGATTTTCGAATATTAATTTAGGGATACCATTTTCATAGTATGAAAAGAAAGTATTTTTTACAATATCTTTGTATTGCTTGAGTTGATATGTTGTTAAATTGTATAACTTCTCAAAAACCATTGGCACTTCCATAGCATTTTTGTTCTTCAGCAGAATATCAATTAAATGAATAATGAGAAGCCTGCTTTTTCTCAAAGTAGCATCCAGGTAAGCATATTCTGTTTTATCACGCGCCTTAGAATTTTTAACATTATCAAATATCTTCTTTAGAACAATGTGTAATTGTAACGAATTAGATATGAATTTATCAAAAACGAGATTATTTATGTCTCTTTTATGCATATTCTTTGTAAAGTTTAGCAACATTTCAAAAGTTAATTTAAATTGTTTTTTCTCTATCAAAAGATTTGTTTTATTGAAGAACACCTCAAGAGCATCTTTTTCAAAGGAATAGTCTTTTGATTCTGCTTTCCAAATGCTTTGAAATGCCTTAAACACATCTTTCGGTTTCTGCAATTTAGTCAAATAATCTTTTCTATATTTATTTTTGTTACCTCCGAGCCACTTATGGAATTGGAATATACGTTGAATAATAAAAGAATTGAAGATAATCCATATTATAACCTAAATTGAGCGATTCTCTATCACCCACTGGTAATTTTAGCAAATTATAAAAAATTAAATGAGGCAACACGATACAGGGCAACTCATATAAAAAAGAAGAATGTGGAATGCAGGCCCAGGCCATATAAAGCCAAACTTACATTCCACATTCTTCCCACAATTAATTTACTTCCCTTTCATCGTAATCTTAAATTCGCAGTATGTACCGCCCATTGCAGCGCAGGTTGTTTCTTCTACTTTTACAGGTTTTCCATTTAATTCACTGAATACTTCACCAAGCATGCCACGCGTGAAGTGGCAGACAGGTTGAGTTGCGGGTTTGTCAAAGTTCCTCTTATAGCTATCCACTTCGAAACTGTTGTGCAGCCTGACTATGATTTCGTTTTCTGTTTCGCTGACAAGTTCAAAGAAACCGTAACCTCTGAAAAAAGCAAGAAAAGCAAGAAAGCCTAGT
>JALTHX010000171.1:0-2853 GCA_027076005.1 Caldisericaceae bacterium | reverse complement strand
ACCTCGCTTTTGTACATCTCGATTTTGTCAAATATTATATGCTCTTTCATAGGAATCCCCTTTTATTTTTTCACAATCTCTCCGTAATACTTTAACTGCTTCCGGCAAGGTGTTTAATATATCCGAGGCGGTAATTCCATCGCCTCCGCTCTCTTTTGCTTTAATGTCGCCTGATAGCCCATGCAGAAAAACTCCTGTCCTTGTTGCCCCTTCAAGTGATAACCCGGCGCCAAACATTGCAGCTATAACTCCGGTAAGGACATCGCCGCTTCCTGCTGTTGCCATTCCGGGGTTGCCGGACGTATTTACCATTATTCTCCCATCAGGGAACCCTATCACGGTAAATGCGCCTTTTAGCACCAGTATTGTTTTGTATTTTTCCGTAAATTCTTGAACAAGGGCTATTTTATTTTGTTTAATTTCTTTTATTGATTTCCCTATAATTTTGCTAAACTCTCCGAGATGCGGAGTAATGATTGTTTCTGCTTTTCTCCTCGTGAGTATATCGATATTTTTAGATAACGCAGTAATTCCATCCCCATCTATTATTAAGGGTTTTTCAATTTTTTCCATAAGTTTCCTTGCAAGTTCCTGAGTTTCGTTATTCAGCGTAATACCTGAGCCTATTGATACAACGTCTGATTTGTTGCTAAATTTTAGAACAGAGCCAAAGCAGTTTTGTGAAAGCGTGTTTTCTGTTGTTTCTCTCATAGGCAAAACAACTACTTCACTTGCTTTCGATGCAATAAACGGGGCAATGCTTTTTGGAGTTGCAAGATAGGAAAGCCCTCCGCCCGCCTTTAGGAATGCCAATGAGGCAAAGTACGGTGCTCCGAGGTAGTTTGCGCTGCCTGCTATAAATAATGCCTTTCCGAAATCTCCTTTATACGTGTCTTTTTCTCTTTTTGGAATTTCAATTGGCGTGTTTATCTGTACTTTAATATTTTCGGAATTGTAAAGTGATGGTGGGTATGAAATATGGGAAACGTATAGCTTTCCTGTGTAGTCTGCCCCGGGATAGATAAAAGCGCCCCTTTTGGGAAGGCCGAATGTAATCGTACAGGTTGCTTTTACTGCTGTCCCCATAATTTCTCCGCTATCTCCGTTAATGCCTGAAGGCATATCTATGCTGAAAACAGGTTTTTTGCTGATATTTATTCCCTGGATGATCTCCTTATAGATATCTTTTATTTCTCTTGAGATTCCTATTCCGAAAATTGCATCAACAATTGCATCGCATCTAAAAATATTCATCTCTGTGACCCTGTCAAAGAATTTTATGTTGTACCTTTCAACCGGAAATCCGTACAGTCTTTTATAGTTTTTCAAGGCCGTACCTTTCAGCTTTTTTTCGTCTCCCATAAGGAATACGGATACAATTGCTCCGGATGAAGCGAGCTTCCTTGCTACGACAAAACCATCTCCCCCGTTATTGCCTGTTCCGGCAAACAGCACGAAGCGTTTGTTAGCAACTCCGTGCATCTCTTTTTCTATTGCATAAAACGCAGCACTGCCAGCATTTTCCATTAAGATTTCCGGCGTTAACCCAAAGTCTTCCGCTTTTTTGTCCAAAGCCCTTATTTCGCTTACTGATGCGATTTTCATTTTATTCCTCCTCGTAGGTTGCAAATGCAATTGCATATTCTTTCTCATGTGATACTGATACTTTTATGTTTCTTATGTTGGTGTAAGGTTTTCCGCTTTTTTCGTTTAATATTTCAATTTTATTCAAGGGTAGCTTTGTCCCGCTTGCTTTTATTATTGCTTCTTTTGCTGCAAATTTCCCTGCAAGGTGTTCGAAAGCATTTTTGAAATTATTTGCATGGAGCAGCTCTTTTTCGGAGTAAACTCTATTGAAAAATCTTTCTCCGTACTTTTCTGCCATTGCTTTTATCCTATTTACCCTTACTATATCAGTCCCTACTCCTTTTATCATAGTTTTATTATAGTATTAAGAAAATTTTTGTAAAACACCTTTTTTGTGTAAAATAGAACAGAATAACTATTTATTGTAGGAGGGTATATGGAAAGAATCAGCGAACAGGTCTTAAGAAGTCTTTTGAAATCAAACAAATCTTTATGGGAAATAATCAATCATCAGGACGGGGATATAAAAAGAACGATAGAAGTTCTTGATAAATTCAGAAAAAGTGGTTTTATTCGTGAGGACGGGGGAAAAATTGCCCTCTCGGCAGAAGGAAAAGATTTTGCTAAAAGTGTTGGTATAAAGCCGGAAATTGATTTTTACTGCAAAGAATGTGGGGGAACAGGCATTACTGTAGGAAAAGAGTTTGAGGGTACTTTGGAAAAATTTCGTAGCATTTTTGATGGTAGGCCGAAAGAGACAGCAGAATTTGACCAGGGTGTTGTGCCCCCGGGAAACTCTATAAGGCGGGCGGAGTTTGTTTATTTAAGAGGGGACCTTGAGAATAAAAAACTGCTTTTCCTTGGAGATGATGACCTTACCAGTATTGCTATGATGCTTACCGGTTTTCCGAAAGAAATTCAAGTGATTGAAGTAGATAAACGTATAGTAGAATATATAAATGATGTTGCGAAAAATTATAATTTAAATGTAAAAGCTACACTTTATAATGCAATGGACCCATTGCCTGATGAATTTAAAGGAAAGTTTGATGCATTTTCTACTGATCCCGTGGAAACTGTCCCAGGAATGAGACTTTTCATATCCAGATGCGTGGAATCTTTGGCAGGAGAAGGTGCGGCAGGTTACTTTGGGGTAAGCCATTATGAATCTTCTTTAAAGAAGTGGCTTGGTGTTGAAAAAGATTTGCTTGCAATGAATCTTGTAACTACAGATATTTTAAGAGATTTTAATCATTACCTTCTTAC
>JALTHX010000170.1:0-2854 GCA_027076005.1 Caldisericaceae bacterium | reverse complement strand
CATTATAGGAAATTCAAACTAAAAATCACCAATAAAAGATAATTTAAAAAAAACAGATATAATCTGCCGAATGAAACAGTGATAAAAAAGCAGAATCAGGTTATAAACCAGCCGAGTTTCACTTTATCTATTTTTTCGGGAATATATGGTTTGATATCTAAAATAGGGGAACCGTCAAGAATATCTTTATTTTTGATAAACAAAGCGTTATTCTCAATTGACAGCAGTTCAACAGTTGAAACACCGATAAGATTCGGCCTGTAAGGTGAACGTGTGGCAAAGACGCCTATCGTTTTATTTTGCGGATTATGTCTTGGAGGTATTGCAGTAAGTTCAATTTTTTCTGAAAGATGAAAATAAAAAACAGCCATTATATGGGAAAATCCGTCCAATCCTTCAAGTCCATCTAAATATTCATCAAAAATAACTATTTTTGCTGTTTTATCCAGCCCGCCTATCTTCGTATCCTGCTGTTTTTTAAAGGTCGATTTGACAACACCTATCGGTTGCAAAACAATATTATCAATCATTACAGTTTTATTATAGATATTTTAGAGCTTTTTTCAACCTATACGCTAAACTTGACATAACTCTTGTTTCTTTATAGTCTGGTTTTAAGAAAGCGAGGCAATTATGTATTTTTTTTGGAAGTTCGTCTTTTGGCTTGTACTATGGATTTCCATACTAACAGCAGATTATGTTTTCCCATTTGTCGTACACAGCAGAGCATTGCAGGAAATTCTGTTTATATCAGGCGTAATTTTAATCATATACGGGCTTCTTCTCAACGCTATTGCCGGCAAAACACTAAAAAAGTACGGGCACTTCGACATAAAACGCGGCATACAAAAACCCGATAAAATGATTGACAAAGGAATATTCTCCTGCATGCGCCATCCTGCAATGTTCGGCAGTATATTTTTCTCTATCGGACTGTCCATGCTGTCCGGCAAAATTATGACGCTGTTATGGGCCGGATGGGTAAGTTTTATTGCACTGTATTTTATTATGGCCGTTGAGGAGAGGGAAACAATATCATTATTCGGCGATGACTACTGCAGATTCCTGCAAAACAGAGAGCCTTTCAGCTTTTCTTTAAGCTGTTTAATCGAAGGCATAAGGATTTTGAAAGATAATGGAGAAAAAATATAAAAAAAGCTACGTCTGCAATGATAAAAGCATCAAAAGTCAAAAAAGCATTTTCCAAGAGAGTCGATTCATATTAAAAAGCGGTAATTTGACGATTGAAAACTCACAACTAAAATTCATCAACTGTTCCTTTGTTCCAGAAGACATCTCGAACAAGATAAAAGCAGAAAACTCCAAAATCATATTTGAAAACTGTGAATTTTCATCACCCCTTTTTTTATATTCGAGCCAATGCAGCTTTATAAACTGCTCATTTAACAAAATACCTACAACGACGATTACGGCTGAAAACGGTTCTGCCTGCAATATGGATAGCTGTTTATTTTATAAAAACGGCTCCGACATAGAGCTGGGTGCTCAGATATTTTCACTTGACTCAAATATTAATATAACAAACTCCAAAATAGAAAACTGTATAAATTCAAACGGCTTGGAGGCAAAAAACAGCAGGGTCAATGTCGGCAAAACCGAAATTTCAAACAATGCCGGCTGCGCAATAACACTTGATAACAGCCTCTTTGAAATTAAACAAAGTATAATCGAGTCGAACGGAAACCCTCAATATGATTTCAGCCAGGTTTTATTAAATGGTTCAACAGGAAATATACAAAATACAAGCATAAAAAACGGCGTCAATTCAAACGGCTTGGTTTTGGAAAATGAGAGCAAGGTTAACATAACAGATTCTCAAATCATAAATCACATAAAAAACGGCATTTCAGTTGAGATGTATTCATCGCTTCGCATCAAAAACTGCAAAATAATCAACAACGGAGACGAATACGAACAAACCCTGCAAATCTGGATTGACAATTCGAGAATCACCATTGAAAATTCCATTGTAAAAGACGGTGTATGCAGCATATACGGCCAAAAAAACAGTTATATAGATATGCGTTTTTGTAAAATTATCGGCAATGTAGGCGGCATCTGCATATTTGAAAGCTCAGAATTAAATATAAGGGAATGCCTCATAACAAAAAACAATGATAAACCGCCGCTGTGGTTTGAGGACTCCAAAATCAGTATCACAAACTCAAAGATTTTAGAAAACGATAATGAAAAAATAGCATATATGGAAAATATGATGTCTGTTAATATGAGCAATAACCTAACGGATGATAATAAAACAACCCTGATAAAAAACTCAAGAAACATAACAGTGGATTTTTCATTAAAAGATAAGCAATAGAGAGGCCGCATCAGATTTACGAGAATCCACCTTTCAAAGCTCGGCACGCCTGCTTAAAGTAACTGCAAATGTTGCACACTAATGTTAGCAATTTTGTTTTAAAACTCCAAAATGGGTAACATGGGTATCTAAAAAAAGAAAAAACTTACCTAATAAACAAAAATAACGCGGGTTTAAAGACCTTAGTAATCTTTTAGAATAATATTAACTACCTTGTTAAAATGTACACCTTTTTCCCCAAGATCTCTATCTATGTTAATGCTAAAATCAGCAAAATCTTCGAAATACGGATTATTGATGAAAAAATTTTCATCTATGTTTACATCATCCTTACATAAAACTACGAAATCGTCTCCCCAAATTCTGAATATTAGACATCCACTGAAAATTTTCATTAAGAAAGAAGCCATTTTTTTGAGCAGAATATCGCCGGCCTCCCATCCACTTCTTGCATTGTATTGAGTAAAATGCTTCAAAAAGATGCCTAAAACACGATTATAATTATCCCTGCTA
>JALTHX010000169.1:0-23352 GCA_027076005.1 Caldisericaceae bacterium | reverse complement strand
CACAAACAGATGCTTATGAAAAGATTACATTTTCTTCCAAAAAGGTATTGACACAACACAGTACATCCTGAGCCGCTTTTGCGAAGGATCTCAGCCTTTAGGTTGTTAAGGATGAGACTCTTCGCTGCGCTCAGAGTGACGAAGAAATTACTCAAGGCAACAAAAAAAACAAAAGATGAGATTCTTCGGTCGCTTCGCTTCCTCAAGAATGACAAAGAAAAAGTTGTTTGGAATTAAATACTTGTGATGTATAATCCAATATGAAAAGAGTTGCAAAGGGTAGAAGGCAGGTAAAAAGGAAACAGAATGCTTAAAAAATATCTGACAGAGATATATAAAACGTATGCAAAAGGCGATGCTCGGGAAGAGAGTTTTTATTCAATTTTGTCAAATTTGCTCGAAAGTTATGCAAACTCCACCAAAAGAAACAAGATAACAATTACAACTCTGCCCAAGAAGACAGAAGCAGGCAACCCTGACTTTAGGGTATGGGACGGGGCTCAGCATATCACGGGCTATATTGAGGCAAAGGCACCTACTGTAATTAATCTGGACAGGATACAAGCATCCGAGCAACTGCAGCGTTACATCAACACCTTTCCCAATGTAATACTTACTAATTTTTTTGAATTTAGGCTCTACCGCAGCGGCAAACTTATAGACAGTGTAACCGTAGGCGTTCAGGATACAATGATAAGGCTTAACAGTGTGCCTCCTGCAAAAAACGAGCAAAAATTTAGGAACTTGCTTGATAAGTTTCTCTCCTTTTCCTTATCTAAGGCATATACTGCTGAAACATTAGCAGACGAGCTTGCAAAGAAAACGCGTTTCTTAAGGGATGAAGTTATAAAAGAAGAATTAGACGAGGAAAACAAGGAAAAGAAAGGTTCTTTAATAGGTTTTTACGAAGCGTTCAAGAAATACTTGATAAACGATTTAGCAATCGGGGGGTTTGTCGACTTATTTTCTCAAACGATTGCTTACGGTTTGTTCTCTGCAAGAATGCGTGCCGGGAAAAGCTTTGACAGAGTTCACGCCCATGACAGCATTCCGGAAACGATTGGCATACTAAAAGATTTATTTAAGTTTATATCTTTTGGTGAAGTGCCCGAGCAAATGAAGTGGGTTATCGACGATATTGCAGACCTGCTTTCGGTGGCCGATGTGAATAATATCTTTTCAAAATATTATTTGACGGGGAAAGGCAAAGACCCCGTTGTTTATTTTTATGAAACATTCCTTTCCGTATACAATCCTGACCTTCGAGAAAAAAGAGGCGTTTATTACACACCTGAGCCAGTCGTAAAATACATAGCGAACTCTTTGGATGATATACTAAAAAGCAAAATGAATATGTCAGGCGGGCTGTCAAACAGTGAAGTAACGGTGCTTGACCCTGCGGCAGGCACGCTTTCGTTTGTAACCGAAGCTGTGCAAGTTGCCATAAAAGAATTTACAAACAGGTTTGGCGAAGGTGGGAGGCAAAAATTCATAAAGGAACACATTCTGAGAGACTTCTATGCATTTGAGCTAATGATGGCGCCGTATGCAATAGGGCATATTAAATTTTCTTTTATCCTTGAAGAGGAAGGATACAAATTAGCTAAAGATGAAAGGCCAAAGTTTTACCTTACAAATACGCTTGAAATGAAAACGCTTGCGAAAACAAATTTGCCGTTAATGAGCGCTATTTCAGAGGAATCGCATCTTGCCGAAAAAGTAAAAAAGGACACGCCAATTCTTGTGATAATGGGAAATCCGCCGTATTCTGGCACTTCTGCAAACAATGGAGAGTGGATTTCGGAAAAAATTAGAGAATATTACCAAATGGAAGGAAAGCCTATAAAAGAGAAAAACCCCAAATGGCTTCAGGATGATTACGTGAAATTCATCCGTTTTGCTCAGTGGAAAATAGATCAGTCAGGAAAGGGCGTTATAGGATTTATAACAAACCATTCATATTTGGATAACCCTACATTCCGGGCAATGAGGTATTCACTTTTGAAAAGTTTTGATGAAATTTATGTGTTAAACCTTCACGGCAATTCTTTGAAAAAGGAAAAGTGCCCTGACGGTGGTAAAGACGAGAATGTTTTTGACATAAGACAAGGTGTTGCAATATCATTTTTCGTAAAGAGAAAAGCTTATAAAGGTAAGAAAAAAGTATTTTATGCAGATTTGTTTGGGTTAAGAGGAGATAAATACAAATATTTATTGGAAAATACAATAAAAACTACCAAGTGGAACAAGATTTCACCACACAAAGAATTTTACTTCTTTGTTGCAAGAAATGAGGAAGGATTGGAAGAGTATAAAAAGTTTTATAAGGTTCCTGATATTTTTCCTGTAAATAGCGTCGGCATAGTTACTTCAAGAGATAAATTTGTAATCGATTTTGATAAAAGAGCATTGTTAAATAGAATAAGAGTTTTTAAAAACAGCAAATACTCCGATGATGAATTGCACAAAGTTTTCAATATAAACAAAAAGAAAGGTTGGAGTATAAGAAAAGAGTGGGATACCTTACAAGGAATTCCAGACAGCGAACTTGAAAAATATATTTTGCCAGTGCTTTACCGCCCTTTTGACAAGAGGTGGATTTTTTATCACGATAATTTTATTGAGAGAAGCCGGCGAGAGGTTATGCAGCATATGTTAAAAGAAAATTTAGCACTACTTATTAAAAGGCAAAACAGAAGAATTCCCTTCTCCTATTCATTTGTTTCAAACAAGATTGTGGAGAGCTGTGTTTTTGAGAGTGCTTTTGCAAATAATACTGTATGCCCTCTTTACCTCTACTCTTCTTCCGATAAAAATCATCTCTTTGTGAATACAGAAGAGCAGAGCAAAAAAGTCCCTAACCTAAACCCTGAGTTAGCCCGAAAGTTAAATGAAGCTTACAAAACAGCGGTAACTCCTGAAGAAATTTTTTATTATATCTACGCAGTGCTTTACTCTAATATTTACAGAGAAAAGTATGCAGAATTCCTTAAGATAGATTTCCCTCGCATTCCTTTCACGGCAGATTATGCTATTTTCAAAGAAATGGCACAGTACGGAAAAGAATTGGTAAGTTTGCATTTGCTTAAATCTGACAAATTAAACAATCCGACGGCAAAATTCCAAGGTAAAGGAAGCGGATTTGTGGAAAAAGTAAAGTATGACGAAAGCAAAAACAGAGTATACATAAACAAAGATGACTATTTTGAAAATGTGCCGAAAGAAGTATGGGAGTATCAAATTGGCGGCTATCAAGTGTGCGATAAGTGGCTGAAATCAAGAAAAGGCAGAAACCTCTCTCTGCAAGAGATAGAGCAGTACTGCAAATTAACCGCTGCAATAAAAGAAACTATTCTATTTCAAAGGCAAATAGACATCATTTACCCTCAGTTAGAAAAGGCAATAATAAGTTAGTAGAATTTTTATTTTATATCTCTGGCGATGGTGGCAAATTCCTCATATGAGCAGAAAGCTCCATAAGCTCTTTTACGTAGTTTATTTCTTTTTCGCTTATGCTGGCTTGTTTCATTATTTCATTTTCGCTTACATTATGCTCTAAGCCAAACAGAATTTGGTCAAGCGTTTCATACTTCATCTGCAGGGCAAATTCGTCAGTAATTCCTGGGATTAAATCAGGCGACGGTGCTTTCTCTACAATTCTATCAGGCACGCCAACAAATCTTGCAAGTTCTTTTACCTGTGTTTTGTATAGGTGTGCAATAGGGTCAATATCAGAGCCGGAGTCGCCGTACTTTACAAAATACCCTGTGAGTTTTTCGGTTTTGTTGCAGTTCCCGATAACAAGATAGTTGTTTAACTCTCCATAATAGTACCACATTATCATTCTTACCCGGTGCTTTATTCTGTGGTATGCTGTGCCTCTTCTCAGTTCGTCGTTTCCTTCCCCGCCTTTCATCGTTTTGAGGAACGTTGTTTCGTTTTCGTCTTGATGCGCCATATATCTTCTTGTAACATAAGATTCCTGCACTTTTCTCGGTATGCCGAACGTGGAAGGAACGATGCTGTATGCGCCCGTTGCTTTAACAATCGGAGTAATGTTTATTTCTTTCAGTTTTATGCCGAGTGTTTTTGCAACAAGCTCTGCATCTTTTCTGCTTTGAGGATGGCTGTCCCTTTCCGGCATAAACAAGGCAAGCGCTTTATCTTTTTCGATCGTCCTTGCTGCAAGAAATGCATCCAATGCCGAGTCAACTCCACCACTTAGCCCGATTACTACCCCATCCCTGTGGGATTTCTCTACGTTTTCCCTGATAAATTCTGAGATTTTAGAAGCGATTTTTCCGGAGCCTTTTAATTTTAAACCCTCTTTTATATCCATATGCCTCACCTCTTATTAAATATTATATACCTAAGCAGCTATAAATCATAATATATTTTGAAGTGTGTTTAATATGCATAAAGGAATTTTTAAATCCAGATTCCTAAATCTTCTTCAAGTTTATCCTTCAATTTTTGTTTTGTTTTGAGAATTTCTTTTAGCGGATTTAAAAAGAGTCCTGAGCGGAATTTTGGCTCAAACCACATAGATTTTGGTGGCATAAGCTGACCGGAGTCTATAAAATAGAAAATCTCAGAGGGGGAGGGCGGATAGAGTAAAAATACTGCCTTGTATTTTTCGTTATTTACCCATTCTGTAAGGTCATCTGTATTCGTTTTTCCGCTTATATATTTTATATTCTTGTTCTGAATGTGCAGAATGTTTTTGAATACGTAATCTTCCAGTAGCGAAACATCCGGGAGATTCTTTTTACTTTTAAGCGTTAAATAAAAGCAGTGATTTTTCAAAAACAATGCAAAATCCCCCTTTGCATATGGCTCTCTTGTTGCTTTGCATTGTGCCACATGAAAGAATTTTCTTAACTTCTTCAAAAACTCTTCGTCAGAGAGATTGTTCAGAGATTTTAACCCTCTATTATACGGTAAGATTTGTACTTCCATGTGTGAAACTGCTGCAGCAATAAAATAACCTTCCCCTTTGTTTACTGTGCAGAATGCCCGTGTTCTGTGGTTCCCATCGGCAATGTATAAAGGAGAGATTTTTGAAAATATGTTTTGAATTTCAAGAATTATTCTTTTATCGCTGATTGAATGTATAATGTGTCTTACCCCATCTTCGGTAAAGAAATCATACTCGGGTATATTTTTTATAACTTTCTCTATAACTTGAGTAACCGTTCTCCGCTCTTTATACATCAAAAAAACAGGGCCAGATTGAACGTTTGTGCTTTTAACCCAGCGGATTCTATCTTCTAACTCTTCTCTACGTGTTTTTTCTGTGCCTTTTATTGTACCATTTCCGTATCCTCTGCAAGAAAATAGGCCTACAATGCCTCTTTGTGTGTGCCTCCCTTGCTGTTCTGTGTAGATATAGAGGTGTGGAATTTTATCCTGCACAAATATTTCTCTGTTTATAAAATCAAACAGTTCTTTTTGTGCTTCTTTATATACAATCTCTTTTGAGTGGCCATAAAATGAAACAATTGTTTCAGGTCTTAATGTCCTTAGAAAGGAAAGAGGATTTTTGTGGATAATTTTCCTTGCCTCTTCTATACTCACTGTATCATAGGGTGGTGCAACCACGGCACCTGCGAACCTGCTTTTGGGCCTTATCGCTCTGAACGGTTTTATTATTGCCATATTCCTCCTCTTCTAAGGGGGCAAAGCTCCCTATGATTTAAATTTTAGGTAATTTCGCTATCGCTCTTTCTATTTCTTCTTCCGGATATTCGTAGTCTTTAAGCTTCCCTTGAAAGTAGTCATCATAGGCAGATAGGTCGAAGTGCCCATGGCCGGAGAAGTTAAACACAATTACATCATCTTTAGATGCCTTCTTTGCTTCTTCTATTACCGCTTTTATTGCGTGGTTTGTCTCCGGGGCCGGCAAAATCCCTTCAGTCCTTGCAAATAAAACACCTGCTTCAAATACTTCTCTTTGATGATATGCCTGAGCCTCTACAATTCCTTGTTTTACGAGAGAACTCAGAATTGGCGAATCTCCATGATAGCGTAATCCGCCTGCGTGTATTGCAGGTGGAATAAAGGAACTACCCAACGTATACATCTTAAATAGAGGGGTAACTTTTCCTGTGTCTCCATAGTCATATCTGAACTTCCCTTTTGTAAATGTTGGACAGGCTTTAGGTTCTACTGCGATAAATCGTATCTTCTCCCCATTGAGTTTATGCGGCAAAAATGGGAGCATAAAGCCACCAAAATTACTTCCTCCGCCTACGCATCCTATCATTATCGTCGGGTTTACGCCTGCTTTTGCAAGTTGTTGTTCTACTTCAAGCCCGATTATTGTTTGGTGTAAAAGCACATGGTTAGATACACTCCCAATTGCATACTTTACATCCGAATGTGTTGCAGCTTCCTCCACTGCTTCTGAGATTGCGATACCCAAACTGCCAGTAGTGTTCGGATATTCTTTCTGAATTTTTCTCCCTATTTCTGTCATATCGGTAGGAGAAGGGTAGCACTTTCCTCCCCATGCCTCCATAAGAAGTTTTCTATAGGGCTTTTGCTCAAAACTTGCCTTTACCATATAAACTTTCACATCCATTCCAAATTGGGCACCAGCAAATGAGAGTGCTGAACCCCACTGTCCTGCACCTGTTTCTGTGACGAGCCTTTTAATTCCTCCCCTTTTGTTGTAATATGCCTGTGCAACGGCAGTATTTGGCTTATGTGAGCCCGGGGGAGAAACAGATTCGTTCTTGTAAAAAATTTTTGCTTTTGTGCCAATTGCTTTCTCCAAGTTGTATGCTCTCGCAAGTGGCGTAGGCCTCCACATTGCATACACCTTTCGGAGCTCTTCTGGAATTTCAATAAAGTGTTTTTGCGCCATTTCTTGCTCCACACATTCTTTTGCAAAAATTACTTCGAGTTCCTCAGGCTTTATGGGCTCTTTGGTTACAGGATTTAGCGGTGGGTCAACCGGCTCTGGTAAATCAGGCAGTACATTGTACCACTTCTTCGGTAATTCTTCTTCATTCATCAACACTTTTTTCATCTTTTTGCCTCCTTTGAAATTTTTTATAAAATAAAAAAGGGCCTCTTCCGAGGCCCTGTCAAAATTCTTATTTGAGTGTTAAAATCCGGTCAAAAAATAATCACCCCAGAAGAAAATTCTATGTCTTTCAGGTACCACCATAACATAAACCAAACTTTGCTGCTCATATTTTTTGCTTTCTGTATCATTTGACTTATACTAATAAATTTTTTAGTTTTGTCAAGTGCACGAATAGTTTTTGTGCAGAGCGACTAAAAGGCTTTTAAATAATTTGCTTTTTTAATTTACTTGAAAAATAGGCATACATCGCGTCATAAAGATAAAATTCTTTTTCAAGTGTTTCGTAATCGTCTTTGCATATCATACGGTATCCGCGTGCAAGCATATCCAGAACTCCGGATGCAGGTGGGGCATCTGGTGCGTCAGTATCAGCACCGTTCACTATTTTCTGAATTTCCTTCACGGCAGGATCCGTAACGTTGTACTTTTCTACAATTGCATCAAACGAGCATTTGTTTCCGTGGTGTCCCAGCTCGACTCCGGGCATATCAAAAGGAGTTCCTTCCTTGATTGTTTTTGGGTCAGTATCTCTTGGAACGAAAATGAATTCGGCATCTTTGTCAACAAACCTTTTGATTAGCCACGGGCAGGCGACCCTGTCCACATGCACATGTTCTCTTGTTACCCACTTCATAAAGCACCTCCTAAGTTTTAGTTACTTTATCTTACACTCTTTTTGATAAAAAACAAAACGTTTGTTTGCTCTAAAGTAGTTAAATCCATAAGTTTTTAAACTTTGCTTTACCACGCATAAGGTTTTTGTTCCTTGTCACATAAAAGCTTTATAGAACCTACTAATTTCCCTTTGGCCTAATATAAAAACTTCAAATGTTGGTAAGTTTATGCTTTTTCAGCTCATGGTATTTCAGAGGCAAAAGGTGCTGAATTTGTTGGTTTTAAAGTGCTGATAAATAGATAGCTTTCTGAAATATAATACAGCAAGTAATATTGCAAATTCCACTATTTTAAGATGAATATAGATAAACACAGGGTTATTTATACCCCCGTTTTTTGTACGCTGAGCGTTTTTGAAAGGTAATTACACCTGTTTTGCCTGAAACAGTGCTTAAAATTGATTTAAATGCAAAATTTTAATGCTGATGAACACAGGCTTATTTTGCTATTTTTATAAAACTTGCCATAAAATGCCTACTTTATAGTTTTAATTTTTTTTGTGAGGCCACTACATTCAAAAACGGTTTTCGTAGTATAATTATTTGGTGCTAAAAATCCGGAAAGGAGAGAAATATGCGAGAGAAAATTTTGCAGGAAATAAAAGGCAATTCCTTTGAAAATGGCTTAATTTGCCCCAATTACAACGGGTTAAGTGTTATGAATATTGCAAGCTCGGTTAAACGAAACTTTGGAATTAGTGGCGGTACCTCCTTAAAATATGAGCCGAACGGTTTTTTTGAGGGAAAAGATTTTATTGTGATGATTTTAATTGATGCATTGGGATACAATTTCATTTCTTCTTTAATGAATAAAATTGAGCTGAATGGTTTCAACAAACTTTCAGAGAAAGGAGCATTTTTTCCCGTTACTTCGGTTTTTCCTTCTACGACTGCCGTCGCATTGCCTTCGATTTCCACAGGGGTTACACCATCTGAGCACGGACTTATTGGTTACAGGTTTTATTCAAGGGAGTACGGATATTTAATAAACAGTTTGTTTGGAAAACCTGCAAATACGGAGTATTGCAAGATAAAGATTGATATAAATTGGTATATGCCGTGTAAAACGATAGCCGAAGAACTTACTCATCAAAATATATCTTCCTATATTATTACACGTGCTGATTTTTTGAACTCGCATTTTGAAAAAGGTGTTTACAGGGGATTTAAGGAAGTGCCATACCTTACAATGTCAGATATGTTTGCACACATTACAGATACATTGAAAAATGCAAAAGCACCTGCATATATCAATGCTTACTGGTGGGCAGTTGATGGGCTTTCGCATCGATACGGCCCGAATTCTTCAGAAGTAATTAATGAGGTAATTTTGCTGGATAAAATGATAGAGAATCTTTTAGAGCAGATGCCCGAGAATTCCTTGCTTATTGTTACGGCGGACCACGGCCAAATTACTTCTCCTCCAGAGAAAACAGTGGATTTATCCAGAAATGGAGAGTTTTCGCGAAGTTTGATATTGCCTGTTTCAGACTTGAGGGCACCGTATCTATACGTAAGAGGTAATGTGGAGAAGAGAATATTTGAGAAATTGGAGGATGTTACGGTTTTGACAAATGATGAGGCATTCGACCTGGGGTTATTCGGGAATTCAAAGAAGTTTAAGGACAGGGTTGGAGATTTTGTCTTGCTCATAAGGGATGATAAAAATTATGCTTATCTTTCTCCTGAGGAAGAAATAAAACTTATCGGAAAGCACGGCGGCTTGTCTGAAAATGAGATGCTTGTGCCCTTATTTCTCTATTCGAGCTGAGGTTTTGCCTTAACTGCAAGCCACATTGCAATGAGTATGAGAACCGCACCTATAATTCCTGCTTTTGTGAGTGTTTCCCTGAGGAATATGAATGAAGTGATGCCTGCAAATACAGGCTCAAATGTAAATAATATAGCTGCTCTGTCCGGATCGAGATATTTTAGCCCGTAAGTTTCTGCAAGAATTGCAAGATACCCTGCGACGCTTCCTAAAAATGCAAGTGCTATCCATACCCATAACGGAAGTTTTAAAACAAAATGCCCTCCCGAAAGAGGCAGCGAAAACAAAAAAACCGCTATCATTTGGGTAGCTGTTATAAAATTTATCTCAATGTCCTTTGCGTAGATGTTTGTTAAAACAATTTGCAGGGCAAATGTAATTGCGCAAACAATAATGATTAAGTCCCCTTTGTTTAACGTAAGGTTGTGGATTGTGATGCCGGAAAGCAGTGCGAGCCCGATTACTGAAATAATAAGGGACAGGATAAGTTTGAACGTGGGTTTTTCTTTTATCATAACTGCTGCGAACATCGGTGTAAAAATGATGTAAAGGCCCGTGATAAATCCGCCTTTTGAGGCAGTGGTGTATTTTAAACCAACTGTTTGGCTGAAGTACGCAATATATAATATTCCGCCCAGAAGCAAAAGTTTTAAAAATGCCTTTTTATTTTTCCTCAATCCTATCACAAATGCAGGCAGTGCGAACAGTGCGGAGAAGAAGAACCTGTATGTAATAAGCATTTCCGGGGAGATGTACCTCAGCATAGTTTTTACGAGAGGAAAGGTGCCTCCCCAGATAATTGTCATTATGCCTATTATTAGAATTGCTTTTATCTCGTTTCGTTTCATTGAAAGTAATTATAATGGGGTTTAAGAAAATAAAAAGAGCCCTCAATTATATGATTCATTTATGCTATACTGTTTTTAGAATAAACGTGAAGGAGGCATAGTTATGCAGAAACTTGATGTAATTTTTTTGTTGGGCAGGCCTGCTGCCGGGAAATCGGAAATTATTGACTTTTTGCTGAAACTTAGCAACGAGGAAAGAAAAAAAGAATTTTATATGGGAAAAATTGACGAGATAGATGATTTCCCTATGCTCTGGACGTGGTACGAGGAAGACGATATCCTTGCGAATAAACTTCAAAAGCCGCGTTTGCATACAACTGAGGACAGTTATTTTAAGTATCAGTACTTATGGGATTTGCTCATAGAGAGAATTTCTCTTGAATTTGAAAAACATAAGAGGGATATTCCTAACTATTTTGAGGATTACACGGCACTTGTTGAATTTTCAAGAGGCAAAGAACATGGCGGTTATAAGGAAGCATTTCAATATGTGTCAGAAGAATTATTAAAGCGTGGGTCAATTCTATACGTTAATGTTCCATTTAAGGAATCTCTCAGAAAAAATAGAAAACGTTTTGATCCTTCAAAGCCTGATAGCATTTTACATCATTCTTTGAGCGATGAAAAATTAACCAAACTTTACAAGGAGGTTGACTGGGACGAATTCAAGGGAAACGATCCTGAATTTGTTACGATTAAGGGGGTAAAGGTTCCTTATGTCGTTTTTGAAAACGAAGACGATGTAACAACAAACGATGGTGAACCTCTTAGAAGAAGACTTAAAGAAAATATTGACAAGCTTAAGTTAATTGCAGAGAAGAGATAATTTTTACTTAGAGGAGCGGTTTTTGCGCTCCTCTTTTATTATTTCGTAGATTTCTTTTACTGTAGTATTTAGGTTATCATTAAGTACGATATAGTTATAAAAAACTCTTTCTGCAATCTCTTCCTTTGCCCTTTTTAGCCTGTTTTCCTTTTCCTCTTCGGTTTCAGTGTCTCTTCTTGAAAGACGCTTTTTTAGAACTTCCATGCTTGGAGGGAGGAGGAATATAAGCAAGGCATCAGGATAGTTATTTTTGATTTTTTTTGCCCCTTGAACGTCAATTTGTAAAATTACGTCTTCTTTGTCCTTCATTGCTTTTTCAAGGTTTTCTTTCGGCGTTCCGTAATAATTTCCGTGAACAAATACAAACTCGGCAAGTTTATTTTCTTTTACTCTTTTAAAAAATTCATCCGGAGTAAGAAAATGGTAATCTCTTCCGTCCACTTCATTCCTGCGAGGGCTTCTTGTTGTGCAGGTAACGGAAGGCACGAACTTTTTGTCCATTTTCAGCAGTTTACTTACTACAGTCCCTTTTCCTACGCCCGACGGTCCTGATATTACGATTATCATTTGTTTCCTATTTCCTCATTTAGCACTTCCAGTGCTTTTTCGAGCTGTAAGTCCCTTTTGGATTCATTAGGATTATTCTTTACTACGATATCGGGCTCTATACCAATCTTATTTATCTCATGTTTTTTTGCAGTGAGGTATTCCTGGACCGTAACTTTCAGTGTGTAATTGCCTGCAAGATTGAACACCTGTTGTATTACCCCTTTTCCAAATGTTTTTTCCCCTATTATTTTTCCTACGTTGTAATCTTTGATTGCACCGGTAAGAATTTCTGCGGCACTTGCCGTCCCGTTATTTACAAGCACTACAATCGGTATTGGAAACTTTGTCCCTTTTATATTCAAAGAATTTTCTATCCCGTTTCTATCTTTAGTCCATAACAAAGGGCCTGATGGAACAAATTGTGATGCAACCCCCTCACATTCGGATAGGAGCCCGCCGGGGTCATTTCGCAGGTCTATTACAAGCCCTTTAATATGCTTGCCTTTCATTTCTTTGAGAGAGTTCTTTACATCGGAGGAAAGCCCTTTGGAAAACATATTCATTCTGAGATACCCAATTGTGCCGTTATCAAGATATTTTTTTTCTATTAGGGGTATCTGTACTTCTTCTCTTGTTACATTTACCGTAAGTGTTTTTCCGTTTCTTTCTATTTCGAGCTTTACACTTGTTCCTACTTTTCCTTTTACTTTTGCTGCCACATCATCCAGGGATAATCCCTTAAATGGTGTTCCGTCTGCTGATACGACAAGGTCACCTGCTTTCAGCCCGGATTTATCTGCCGGAGTGTTGGGAAAAACGGATATAATGAGCGGCAGCTCAGTCTTTTTATCTAATGAAATTACAACACCTATACCGGTATATTGTCCATTTACTTCTTCCTGAAATTCTTTTGTTTGTGCCGGTGGGAAAAATACTGAATATGGGTCATCCAGAGAATTAACCATTCCTTTTATCAGTTCATCTTCAGTTACGGGTTTGTAGTAACTGGTTTCTATTATTTCTGCCGTTCTTGTTAGCAAAGAGTGATCTTTAATAAGCGCTTTTGGAAATACATTTGTGGGCTGCATTGATTGAATCAGTACGGTAGGTGGATATTTTGTGCCCAGGTAGTATCCGCCACTCAAAAAAAATAGTGCTATAAGAATAATAGTTATAATTTTATTTGATTTTTGCATTTTCTCTCCCTATAGTGCATCATATGTTATCGTAAATTCCTCTTTCCTCTCCGTAAGTTTGTCGAATTCTTCTTTTTCTTTTGCAAATCCGTTTCTTCCCATTATACCATAGGTAAATTTCTTGCCAAGCTCTACGGCGGGCTGGTCTATCGGGTTTATATTTAACATTTCTCCAAGCGCTATTACTGAATATTCTAACATATAGATAAGTTTTCCAATTTCCTCTTCTTCTATTTCAGGAATTTGTATTGTAACAAATGGCCGCCTGCTCTTCTTTAGCGCTGCCTGGGTTGCAAGGAATTCTGATTTTATAAGTTCGGAGTAATTCTTTTCCTTTAGGTACGTTGCTTGTTCTGCATCTGTTACTTTGCCGTTAATTGTCGCGTCATTTCTATATTCTTGTGGGGCAACAAGCATGAGCAATTTATCAAATGGGCCTTCAAGGAACAGCTGCAAAATTGAATGTTGGTCGCTCGTTCCTCTTACTGCGAGAGGCGTTATACCCGTATTTGTGATATTGCCTTCTCTATCAAGTTTTTTGCCGATGCTTTCCGATAAAAGTTGCCTGTACCAGAGGCCGAGGTAGCTAAGTCCGTCGGAATATGTAAACATTCCGTTAATATTTATACCTTTCTCTTTAAACATTTTGTATTGAATAAAGGGCAAAAGAAGTGCAGAGCAATTCCTTGCGTCGCTGTTTATGATTTTTATCCTCATAAGTTCTGCTCCTCTAAGCAGAACAGGGATGTCGATTCCTTCTACTGCCCCTGAAAGAAGCCCTACTGGGCTCAATACTGAATATCGTCCACCGACTTGCTGAGGAATATCAAATGTTTTTATGCTCAATTTTTTAGATAACTCTCTAAGCAGTCCTTTTTCCGGATCTGTTGTAAATATAAGGTGCTTCTTAAAATCCAATCCGTTTGCTTTTAGCGCATCTGTGATTACAAGAAAATTTTCAATTGTTTCAGGGGTACTGCCTGACTTTGTAATGATGTTAAACATTGTTTTTTCCAAATTCAAATGATTAAGAAGGGCTGTTGTAGACTCAGGGTCAACATTGTCTAAAAAATAGATTTTCGGCGTATGCAGCTCATTATAGTAAATTCCGTTAAAGGCAAAGTGAAGAAATTGGTTTCCAAGTGATGAGCCCCCCATACCCACTACGACAAAATTTTCATAATTTTTACTGATTTTTTTTGCGGTTTCGACAATATCTGCTGCTTTCATCTGCATTGTATAGGGAAGCTGCAAAGCAAAGTAATCGGATTTTAGCTTCTCATTTATGTTTTCCTTTACGGTCTCAAGCATTTTTGAGGCATCTTTAATCTCCTGGGTGGAAATACCTTTTCCTCCGATTATCTCGCTGATGATGTTTGCGTAATCAAGTTTCATTTTTCCTCCTTATCTAAAGCTTTTTTATCATTTCTATACCTTTTTTCTTTAAGGCACTTAGCTTTGTTTGACTGCCTGCTTCGCTGTAGACTCTTATCTTAGGCTCAGTCCCGGAGAAGCGGAACAAAATCCAACTGCCATCCTTAAAGATAATTTTAGTGCCGTCCATATCGTTTATTTTTTTCACACTGCTTTCCTTTTCCAAACTGTGGATAATTGTTTTTAGCTTCTTTTCTTTTGTTTGCTTTTCTCCCTGATAACTAAAATCAAGTCTTTCCGAATATATATTCCCGAATTTTTCCATAAGCTCCTTGAACAATGCTTTCATAGTTTTGCCGCGCTTTGAAATAATTTCCAATACCATCAGGTCGGCAAATATTCCATCTTTGTCTGCAAGCCAGCCTTTTATCGTAGCTCCTCCGCTTTCCTCTCCGCCAAATATCGCTCTGCCGTTTACTACTGCATCTCCGATATATTTAAATCCAACCGGAGTTTCGATTGCCTTATATCCGAATGCCTCTGCAATTTTGTCCAACAGGTGTGTTGTTGCGATGGTACGCACAACGTTACCTTTCATCTTTCTTTCAGTGAGTAAATAATAGTATATTATAGGCAGAACCATATTAGGAGAAATAAATGATCCGTCCGAGTCCACTACCCCGAAACGGTCTGCATCGCCGTCCGTTGCAAGCCCTATTTTTGCTACGGTTTTTAATACCTTATGTTTTAACGGTTCAAGATTTTTTCCGGTAGGTTCCGGATGCAAACCACCAAACAGCGTATCTCTTTTTCCGTGTATCATTGTGTAATCTGCCAAACCTCTCACGACTTTAGGGAAATATTTTCTCCCGGTTGCGAAAAACGGGTCATAAATTAGCTTAATACGTTTTTTCCTAATAATATTTGTATCTATCAATTTTTTAACTGCCTCAGTATAACCGCTTTCCTTAAAGGGAATAACGAGTTTTTTTTGCGCTGCTTCATCAAATGACACTGTTTTAATAGGTTTGGGATTTTTGAAAAATGTATTAATTCGCTTTTCTATGTCCTTTGTTTCTTCAGGAAGTGCGGGACCGCCGGTGCTGGCTGAGAACTTTATTCCGTTGTAATAGGGGTCATTGTGAGAGGCTGTTATGTTTATCGCACCGTCCGCTTTTTTGTTTACCGTATGGTATGCGATAACAGGAGTTGGAAGGTCAGTGAGGGAAAAATAGCTTTTTATGCCGTAGCCTGCAAGTACCTCTGCTGAAAGCCTGGCGAATTCTTCCGATAAAAAGCGCGTGTCGTATCCTATAATTACGCTCTTTCCTTTTTTCGCTATTATATGCTGTGCAATTGCAAAACTTGCTACTTTCACATTGTAAAACGTGAAGTCCTGCGCAATGATGCCCCTCCATCCTGAAGTACCGAAATGGATTTTCATATTTTCCATCCCCCCTTTAAAGTAATTCTTTTATTTTCTCAAACAATTCAATATAAGTTTTTGCAGACCTACCCCAGGAGAAATCGCATAACATTCCTGTTTTTTGAATGGATTTGTATATTTCCTTGTTCTCGTATGCATTCTTTGCATGCTTCAATGTATCAGTCAAGGTTTCTTTCGAATATTCCCCAAAAGAAAAACCATTTCCGCAATGTGTATAGTCATTATAGTTATCGATAGTATCTTTTAATCCGCCTGTTTCCCGCACGATGGGGATGTTGCCGTATTTAAGTGCAATGAGCTGTCCAAGACCGCACGGTTCGTATTTTGAGGGCATCATAAAGAAATTGCTTGCTGCATATATTTTGTGTGCAAGTGTATTATCGAATTTTATCAGTGCTTTTAATTTTTCCGGGTAATTTTTTTCAAGCTCTATCAGTGCATCTTCAAGTGATTTTTCTCCGGTACCCAAAATAACAACTTTTACATCTTCTTTGAGAAATTCTTTTAATGCTTCAACAAGAATATCCACGCCCTTTTGCCCTGCAAGTCTGCTGACCATCCCAAACAGGGGCTTATTTTCTACGTCAAATTTTATCTCTTCTGCGAGTTTTTGCTTATTTATTTCCTTTCCTGTGAGATTCGAAGCGGAATAATTTGCATAGATCATTTTGTCTGTTTCAGGGCTCCATAGGGAATAATCAATGCCGTTGAGAATTCCGACAAGCCTGTTTTTTCTCTTTCTCAGTATGCCATCCATACCCACCCCGTATTCCGGCGTTTGTATTTCTTTTGCATATGTCGGGCTTACCGTGCTGATATAGTCCGAATAAACAATACCTGATTTTAAATAGCTTACGTTTCCATAGAACTCACACCCTTCAGGTGTGAAGTATTTCCTATTAATGTGAAGTGAATCCATAATACCTTGTTCAAAGTTCCCCTGATACCCAAGATTATGAATTGTAAACAAAGTCCCCATTTTTATTCCACGGTCTTTTATAAGTAGCGGGATAAGCCCGCTCTGCCAGTCGTTGAGGTGTAAAACATCCAGATTTAGGTTTAACAGTTCTATCGTTTTTAATACTGCTGCGTCAAAAAATCCGAACCGTTCTGCGTTGTCCGGATAATCACCTTCTTTTGTTCCGTAGAGATTGTCTCTTCCAAAGTAGTAATCCTGCTCAATAAAAACTACTGCCCCATTTTTCACTTCCTGCGTTAGGATGTTTCCCGAAATTTCCTGAGAACCGATTTTTATACTTACTGTCCCTCTATTTTTAACATCTCCTACATTTTTTGCTGTTTTATAAAGGGGAAGAAACAGATATACCTCATTCCCCATATCTCTAAATACATTGAATAATGTTCCTGCAACATCCGCGAGCCCTCCTGTTTTTGCGAATGGAACTGCTTCGCTTGCTACTATTCCTATTCTCATTTGTTAATCTCCTTTCCGGCTTCTCTTAAAAACTCGGCTGCGCGTTCAGGTGGCATTGGATTTATGTAAAGTCCGGTCCCCCACTCAAACCCTGCTGTGTGAGTAAGGCGCGGTACAATCTCTATGTGCCAGTGGTAGTGCGGTAAGTGTAAATTGTTTAATGGTGCCGAGTGGAAATAGAAGTTGTAAGGGACGTTAGGTACTGCTCTTCCAAGCATTTTTAGCGCCCTTTGAAGTGTGTCTGCAAGATACGGAATTTGACTTCTCTTAATGTCTGCATAATCTGAGCTGTGCTGTTTGGGTAAAATCCAAATCTCAAACGGAACAACGGCTGCAAATGGTACAAATGCGATAAATTCTTCATTTTCAAGGATAAGACGTTCTTTGTCGCCAAGTTCTTGAGCAATCATATCGCAGTACACACATCTTTCTTTGTAGTCGTAATATCTCTGTGCCCCGGCAATTTCTTCTTTTACGAGCTTTGGAAGCACAGGTGTTGCAATAAGCTGTGAATGAGGGTGAGACAGAGAAGCACCTGCTTTTTTCCCTTTATTCTTAAAGATGATAATGTATTTAAAACGAATATCTTTTCTCAAGTCTAAGCATCTGTCTCTGAATGCCCACAAAATATCCTCTACGTGCTTAAGCGGTATTGCTTCCAGTGAGTCAAAGTGGTTGGGCGATTCTATAATTACCTCATGTGCCCCAATTCCATTCATCATATCGTACATTCCTATACCTTTTCTGTTTAGGTTGCCTTCTACTTTTAATGCAGGGAATTTGTTTGGTATTACTCTTACCCACCAGCCCGGTGTATTTGGCTGTGTTCCGGGTTTTCTGTACGATAAAATTTCAGGCGGTGTCTTTGACTCGTTCCCTTCGCAGAACGGACACTTTTGAGCGATTTCTTTACTTTCTACTTCTTCTGTTTCTTTAAAGTCACTGGGGCGCATACCTCTTTCTACTGCAATTATTACCCACCTTCCTGTAACAGGATCTTTTCTTAATTCTGGCATATAAACCTCCTAATTAATAATTAATTTTATACTAATCTTTTTCTCTTTAATTATATCCTTTTTACTGAAAATGAAAGTAAGCCCTTGAAACGTCTTTTCAAAACCACTTTCTGATTGTGAAACTGTATAAATAGGAAATGTCCACAGGGTAAGTTTCTCGGAAAGTTTAATATTTAGTTTTATTTGCTGGATGAAATCTTTTATTTCGAATGTGTCACTTGTTATTTCCATAAAGTCTTTATACTTCTTATTGTTTATTTCCATTCCGTCTTTGAAAAGCATAAAGTTCATTTCTATCCCGAAGAATAGAAGCATTTCTCTTTCTGCTGCAATAGAATAATTTGCAGTGATTGACCTTTCGCTTTTTGGCAAAGTAAATGTTTTATTTATAGATATTTCTTCCCAGTCCTCTCCGTGCCAAATATGTCCTTTGCGCTTTAATGTAATGTATAAGTGTTTATTGTCTTTATTCGTGATATATTTGAAAGGTTCCAGCACGAAATCTCCTTGTTCTCCGAAATTCATCTTATAAACACGTTCTGCTGTTGTATCTTCTCTGAAGAAATGGTCAACAAATGAATTTCTTTTGTACCAATCATATATAAGGAAGTGATCCAGATCATTTTCCTTTAGGTTTACTATTTCATGAATTGTTTTTACCTCTTTGGTTTTTCGGGGTGTATTTTTTGCCTCTAAAATCTTTTTGTGATAGGGTTCTTCTCTTCTTGTCAGCACATTGGAAAGATTTATATTTTTTACTTTGTCATCTAATTCGTAAATTGTGCCGCCTTTTTCAGAGAAGTATGCGTTAAGGAGGGGGGTCTCGGCAACAATTTCTTTTGTCCCGTCTTTGTTTACATCTGTTTCTGTTATGTTAAAAATATTCCCCTGAATTTTCTTTTCTGCCTTTATTGCATTCTCATAGATGCTTATCCTGAGGTGGGGAAGATACAATCCTCCGAATACGCCGTGCCAATATGCATCGTTTACCTCGCTTTTTAGTAACTCATCCGGCAATTTTTCTGTTTTTTCGCTGAGATAAATACATTTCTTGTTCATATCATTAGATTCCGGATATTTTAAAAGGAAATTTCTAAAGTTCCCATTGGACCATTCCATCATCTCTTCATAGGACGATTCTTTAAGGTATGCCCTTCCTTGTGGTTTATTATTCTTTACAAACTCCATTGGCAGAACCATTTTCAGCCAGCTGTTCTGTTTTTCGAGTTCAAAAAGAAAATTTTTCAGCCAGCCCTCTTCGTAAACATATTTGAACGTGCCCGGCCAAACACCGAATTTTTCTCCATCATCACCAAGTAATTCCATTCTGTTTTTGTCTTCAGCGTTTTGTGTTTTTAAATATTCAAATACTTTGTTTACATTTTTGAATGGAATAAGATAGCGCAGTTTTTTGCTTATTGGGAATATATATAAAGGTTTTCCTTCGGTTTCTGTTATAAAGTGGCCTTTTAGTTTTTCTTCAGTAATACCTGATATCTTGAAATGAGTATCATCTAAAAATGTATATCGTATTTCATTTTCGGAAAGTGTTTTTGCCAGCTCTTGCTCCCATACTCTTTCTGCAAGCCAGAAGCCATGAGGTCTTACATTGAAGAGTTTTTCTATATAATCATTCATCCTATTTATCTGCTCTTTTCTGTCTTTTTCAGGTAAGAGCGTGAGGATCGGCTCATACAAAGCTCCTGAGATAATTTCGCACCTTTTTTGCTCTATTAAGTATCTGAGCTTTTCGATAAGTTCCGGATGTTTTTTTTCTATATATTGAAGTAAATAACCTGAAAAGTGAATTCCGAAGCGGAAATCTTTTGTGTCAACCACTGAGTCAATAAAAGGCTTGTAGGATTTTTTGTATGCTTCCTCTATGATGTAATCAAAATTTCCAACAGGTTGGTGATTGTGGACTACAAATATAAGGTTCATTTTGCCTCCTTAATTGGGTAGTATAAATATTCAGGGATTTCTTCTCCTGCTACTTCATATGCCTTTATTAAATGCATACGGAACAGATAGTCAAAACTAAAATCCACCTCTTTCTTGTGAAAATCACTATACCACCAGAACGAGTCGCTCCCCTCTGCAGCATACAGCTCTTCCATTGATGCTTTATTATCTCCAAGCGTATTTCTTGCTTTTGTGAGGTAGTCCCAGGCAACATTGCTTTCTTTGTGCCCTATCCACGTGTCAAAGAATCCGTTTATCCAGGAGCCCGGATGAATAGTTCTAAGCTCACCGTCAGGCTTTGCCTCGGAACCAAATAAAGAGACATCCTTTATTTTATTAAACAATGCTTTTAAAAAATCGATACCCCCGTCTTGATAGAAATCCCAGGGATTTTCCCCGTCCAGTATAACTATTTTTGTGTTTTTGCTGCTCTGCACGGCGTTATAGAAATCGTTTGCTGCATCTTCTGGTTGCATCTTATTATACGTAAATCCAATTTTGTCTGAGAGTAAGTGATCCCTAAACAGAATTTTTACTCCCCTTACATTCCATATATACGGGTCTTGTGGGCTCATACTTCTGCTGTTCTGCAGGACCGATTCATCGGTCCCAATCCATTTTATTCCATTTTCTTTTATTGAATCGATTGCTTCGTTTGAAACACTTCCTTCGGCAAGCCACATACCCTTCGGGTTTTTTCCAAAAACTCTTTTAAATATTTCTATTGAGTGTTTTACTTGCCATTCCGCATCTTCTCTGTATGCAAAGTGTTCGTGGGGAAGGATCGTGTCAGGTTTACTTTCCCTTGCAGAATTTGTATCTATGATGAGTGGAAGAATCGGATGATAAAATGGTGTTGCCGTAGTTTCTATTTTCCCGTTGTCCGAAAGTGATTTATACATAGGTAGCACTGATTTTATTATTTTATTTTCCGTTGCTTTTATAAATTGCTTATCTTCCTCTGTAAAATTTCTGTCCTTTTTTCTGAGTGCCTCTACATCGTTTATAAGCAAGGAAAATGCTGACAAGGAGAATAATACTTGAGTATCTCTAATGTCCTGCATAGTAAAGTTTGCCCTGTCCGTTTTTTTCTTTAGAAGTTCTTCGAAACGCTCCGATTGAAAAGTGGGCACCGGGGATAAAAAATGCCGAATGATAAAATCTGTTTCACTGCCGGTTAAGCTGTCAGTGGGTTTCTTCTCAAGAAATGCAAAATAATCTTCCATTCCTTTTTCCGAATAATCTAACATTTGTTTTAATAACACCCCTGAAAAATTTATGTTTAGCTTTGTTTGGCAAACCTCGAGCATCTTTGCAACCGTATAATATCCTTTGAGAGTATGCCTCCTCACCCAAGGTAAATATTGCATTTTGCTTATAGGATCAAAGTAATCGGGCTGATGCATATGAAACCATATTACGACATTATTTTTTCCCATTTTATAAACTCCTTTGCATTTTTTTGAAACTTGACTATATTTTATATAAAACTATAATTTTAGAAAATTATTAACAAAGCATAAAAATTGCATAAAGGAGAGCGAGATGGCAGATGTAATTTTGAAAGATGTTACAAAGAAATTCGGAAATGTAGTTGCTGTAAATAAATCTAATTTACGCGTGCAAGACGGAGAGTTTTTGGTTTTACTTGGCCCGTCGGGCTGTGGAAAAACAACTACTTTGAGGCTTATAGCAGGTCTTGAAGAACCTACGGATGGCGAAATTTATATTGGTGACAAACTGGTAAATGATGTTCCCCCTAAAGACAGAAACATTGCAATGGTTTTTCAGAATTACGCTTTATATCCTCATATGAATGTTTATCAGAATGTTTCTTTTGGGCTTCGCTTGAGGAAGATGCCCAAAGATGAAATTGATAAAAGGGTAAATGAAGTGGCTTCAATGCTTGGTCTGGAAAACCTTCTCAATAGAAAGCCGAAGGAGCTTTCCGGCGGACAAAGGCAGAGGGTTGCTCTTGCAAGAGCGATTGTGCGTAACCCGCAGGTTTACCTTATGGATGAGCCTCTCTCAAACCTTGATGCAAAGCTTAGAGTCCAGACAAGAGGAGAGCTTATTAAATTACATAAGCGCCTTGGAGTTACAACAATTTATGTTACACACGACCAGGTCGAGGCAATGACACTTGGTGACAGGGTTGTTGTAATGAACAAAGGTATTATTCAGCAAATCGGCAAACCGAAAGAGGTGTATGATAATCCTGTAAATAAATTTGTTGCCGGTTTTGTAGGAACTCCTCCTATGAATTTCTTTGATGTGAAAATAACCAAAGAGGGGAACGATTATTATGCAACCTCAGAGCACTTCAAAATAAAGCTTCTCAAAGAACAAGGGCAGAAACTTGAAAAAGTAGAATATATCGGAAAAGATATGATTATGGGAATAAGGCCGAAAGATTTCTATGATGAACCCGAAGTAACAAGAAACAGTAATGTGCGCATGGAGCCTGTTAAGATTACTGTTGATTTTATTGAGATGATGGGATCTGAAACATTTATTCATTTTAAGCTTGGTGACATTGTGGCCGTTGCACGTGTAAGTGCTGCCAGGGATTACTCTATCGGAGACTCCGTGGAGCTCTATATTGATACCGAATATATTCACCTGTTTGGCAAGGAGACTGAAAAGAAGATTATTTAATGCAAATAGGCATTTGTACTGTAAGGCTTACTATACCGGACACTTTTTCCTTGAAAGACAAGCGGCGGGTATGTGCAAGCCTTTTTTCTAAGATAAGGCAGAACTTCAATGTATCCATTGCAGAAACTGATAATCAGGATACTTTTAGACATGCAACTGTTGCAGTAGTTTCAGTGAACACTGAAAAAACATATTTGTATAGTACTCTGTCGAAAGTCGTTTCTTTAATTGAAAGGGAGCACAGGGTAATAATAGAAGATTACAGTATTGAAGTAATTTAACGTCATCATATGCAGAGTAGGCAAGTTAATATTAGAATATAGTACTTTGTTTTTCAGTTATAACGGATCTTCCACCCTTTTCTCAAACAAAAATGTTCAATAAAACGGATCTTCCACCCTTTTCTCAAACAAAAATGTTCAATAAAACTTGAATATAAGAGAACTGTAAGAGATTTAAGCATCGAATCCTGTTGTAACGAATAATTAGTGCATATACTGCAC
>JALTHX010000168.1:0-8586 GCA_027076005.1 Caldisericaceae bacterium | reverse complement strand
TTCCTTTTTTATGAATTCCGTTACGGCGTTCCTCCCGGAAGCTTTATCCAAATTTACGCCAATTACTTTAACGCCTTTATCCTTATATTTATTGTACAATGCCTCTACATGAGGAATTGTCATTCTACAGGGTCCACACCACGTTGCCCAAAAGTCGAGAAGCACTACCTCTCCTTTTAAATCTGAAAGGTGAACAATCTTTCCGTCTTGTGTTTGCCAAGAGAAATCGGGTGCCTTTTGCCTGTCGGGGTGCGTGCTATTATTAGAACTATTGTTTGAAGAATTATTATTGGGGGAACTTGATGGAGTTCCGCAGCCTGCAAAAATTGGCACAACTAATAAAAGTATAACCAACAAAATTAAAACTTTTCTTTTCATTTATTTACTCCTTCCATAAATTTTTCTTGTTAATTATAATAGATTTATAGAGACGGTCAAGTAAATCTTTTGACTAAGGTTTTGTTTTTTCTTCGGTACGAAAAATTATTGTGCACTCCTATCAATCTATCCGGGCCAAATATGATACTAAAATGTTTATTCTATAATGTCGTAAGTAATCCAGAAGCAAATTAAGTTTTACGAAAGATTCTGTTTATAAAATGAGCGATTGCGTATGCCAATGCGGATTTTCCTGTGCAGGGTATGCCCTAAATGTGTCATTAAAGGTGCAACTGATAGCCCTATAGCCTCCCCTTTCCTTTAAAATAACTTTTTCCATATTTTAATTTTTTTATTGTTTCATTTGTTTCGGAATTCAAACCTATTTTTGTTTTTGAGTATGTAGTTTATTTCGTCCTCTTTGGTTTTTACCTTGCCTTTTATTCTCTGTGCAATCAGTTCCTCAAATATCTTTGAAAACTGTTTTCCTTCGTTAAGTCCAATTTCCTTTAATTCGTTGCCTGTTAGCTCGGCTTTAGTACGCCGTAAATTCGTTAGGTAACTGATAAGTCGCTTTCTGACTCCTATTTCTGCGTATGCAGCATATCCTATGATAAATGGTTCGTGGATTTTTCTTAGTGCAAAAAATAATTCAACATTGTCCATAATTTTTATCCGTTTTGAAAATTTTTTGAAAATTTTTTCTGCTAAAACTAAGTTAGATATGGTCTTACTTTTTATTGAAAGATAGTTAAGCCTTTCTGAAATTTCCTTTTCTTTTTTACCAAACAATAAAACAAATAAATATACATAGAGCCTGTTTGTGCCAAAAGTTCTAATTAGTTCTTCTGCTGATAAAATTGCTGTTTTTCTTTTGCTCGAAAGCCTCTTTATTCCTAAAAATTCATACAGTACCCCTCTGTTTGCCATATTTATAATTGCGGTCGGAGTATACTCTGCCGATAGCAGCTCTAACAGTTCACCGACAATCCTCTGTGATTTTTTTACTTTTAGCGTGTGTAAATTTACTGCATTTAAAAAAAGCTGTTTTGTATCCCTTGAAAGTTTAAATCCGAACCTTGATTCATATTTGATTGCCCTAAGCAAACGGGAAGGGTCTTCTATGAATGACAGGCTATCTAATACTCTAATATTTTTCTTTTTTAAGTCAGTAAATCCGCTAAAAAAGTCGAACAACCTTCCAAAATCATTTTTGTTTAAGGAAACTGCCAATGCGTTAATGGTAAAATCTCTTCTTTTTAGGTCATCTTTAAGAGAGGCAATCTCTACTTTTGGTAATATGGATTTTTTCTCGTAATATTCTCTTCTTGTTGTGGCAAAGTCAAAAGTATAATTTTTAAACTTTAGATGCGCTGTTCCAAATTCCGGATTTGTTTTGATATTTAACTTCATTTTTTTTGAAAGCTCATTTGCAAAAATAATTGCATCCTTGTCTACCGTAAAGTCCAAATCCTCGCATTTTTCCCCAAGAAATAAATCTCTTACTGCGCCGCCTACGAGATAAATGCGCTGTCCTGTTTTAGATGCTATTTTATTAAATGATGCAATGATATTAAAGATATCGGTTGGAAAACTTTTTTTAATAAGAGTTGTTATTTCTTCTTTCGAAGGAAACTCCATAGTAGAAGCGTATGTATAATTTTTGTTTCTGGTTCTGTAAAATGCTTTTAAAAGGTCGCTTCGTGAGATTATGCCAACAACTTTGCCGTTTTTTTCTACCAATACTCTTCCCACATTATTTGTTACCATTTGTTCTTCTATTTCTCGCGTATCTGCGCCGATGGGAACTTTAACAATGTTTGGCGAGAGGTATTGCTTTACTGGCCTGTCCCTTCTTTCCACCAGCATAATTTTTTCTATATCTCTCTTGGATATAATGCCCATAGGTTTTCCTTTTTCCATTACTGGGAGGCCAGAGAAACCCATCCGCGCCATAATTTTAAACGCTTTCTTTATGCCCATTTTTGCATCAATTGCTTTTACCGGGAAACTCATAATATTTCCTGCCTTTAATGCTGGAAACTCGGTATGTCGAATTGAGTCAAGCAGCTCTTCTTTTGTCTTTTTAATGTCCTGCCCTTCTAAATATGCAGTTGCGGCCGTAATGTGGCCTCCACCTCCGAATTTAACCAGGACATTTTTTACATTATACTCCGGGGAGTTACTTCTTCCCGTAACAAACGTGCCCTTACTCGTTTCTGTAATTACAAACAATATATCGGAGTCCACAATTTCTCGAAGTCTATGTGTAACGATAGAAATTCCGGGAATATACTTGTTTACTTTTCCATATGTAATTATTACTTTTATGCCATTTAGGTCATACTCTTTCATATTTGATATTAATTCTTCGAGCAAGGTAAGTTGCTTTCCGTTGAGAAACGGAGAGACAAAATGCCTTATAATTTTCATATTAATGCCAAACAGCGATAAAAATGCCACGGCCTCAAAATCGTTATGTGCCACCGAGGGAAACATAAAAGAACCGGTATCTTCATATATTCCAAGGGCAATGATAGTTGCCTCTATGGAAGTAAGAGCAACGTGTTTTTTCTTTAGCAGTTCGGTTAGTATTGTTGTATTTGCCCCATAATTTTTGTAGATTATTTTTGCTTTTTTTATATCGTAACGAGATTCTGGATGATGGTCGAATACGATTATCTCCATATCTTTTTTAGTAAGAAATTCTTTTCCGTTTCCTATCCTATTCGTAATTTTTGTGTCTACAATTATAACTCTTGTAATATTCTGTTTAATTCTATTAGGCAGCTCTCTGACTCGTATTAACTGTAAATTATCTCCAAACAGGCTTACCATTTTCTGTGCACTTGTATCTAAAGAGCCGGGGTGGATAAGAAAAGCGCCGGGGTACAGCTTCCCGGCAGCAAACATTGAACTTATTGCATCCAGGTCTGCTCCCGAATGCGTGAGTATCACCGTGTTTTTATTCATTAAATAATTTTTCTATACCTTCTTTTGAAATTTTATAATATACAAGCGGCAGCGGTTTTACAGGATTTTTGCTGAACTTAATAAGCTCCAAAAGCTTTTTTGCGGCCGTTTCGCCCTTATCTTTGTCATCTGAAAGAATCGTGGCGATTTGCTCACCTTTTTTAACAAAATCGCCAACCTTTTTTGGTAAGATTATTCCTACGGCAAGATTGATTTTGTCACCCTTTTTTGTTCTGCCTGCACCCAGAAATGCAGCAAGTTTTCCAATTGCTTCTGTTTCCATTTCTTTTATGTGGCCATCCTCTTTTGCCGTTACTGGTATTTTAAACTTTGCCTGCGGAAGAAGCGAGAAGTCTTCTACAATGCTTGGATTTCCGCCTTGTGTTTTGATAATTTCTCCAAACTTTTTAAGCCCTGTTTTATCTTGAATTGATTTTTCTATCATAGACTTTCCTTCTTTGCTATTTTTTGCTTTTCCTCCAAGATAGAGCATTTCTCCCCCAAGGGTTTTTATTACTTCTACTAATCTTTTGTCGCCCTTTCCCTTTAACACACTTACTGCTTCTTCTACCTCTATTGAATTGCCTATTGCATCTCCTAAGGGTTGGTTCATATCTGTGATATAGGCAACTGTTTCCCTGCCAACAGAATCCCCGATTTCTACCATTGTTTTTGCAAGTTCTTTTGCATCCTCAATGTTTTTCATAAAAGCACCATCCCCAACTTTTACATCGAGAACTATTGCATCGGCACCCGCAGCAATTTTTTTGCTCATAATGCTGGATGCAATGAGTGGAATACTGTCTACGGTTCCGGTTACATCTCTCAATGCATACATTTTTTTATCTGCAACGACAAGCTCTCCGCTTTGTGCAACAATTGCTCCCCCGACCCTGTTTACGATTTCTATAAATTCTTCGATAGGGATTTCTACCTTAAACCCAGGAATTGATTCGAGTTTGTCTATTGTGCCGCCCGTATGCCCTAATCCTCTACCTGACATTTTTGCAACTGGTACATCGTTTGCTGCAACAAGTGCAACAAGTGGAAGGGAAACCGTATCTGCGACTCCACCTGAGCTATGTTTGTCAACTTTAATGCCTTTTATTTTTGTTAGGTCTATTGTTTTCCCACTTCTTACCATCGAAAGCGTAAGTTCTGCAGTTTCTTTCTTATTCATTCCTTTGCACCAAATTGCCATAAGCAGGGAAGAAATTTGATAGTCAGGTATTTCACCTTTCGAATATCCTTGAACAATATAACTAATTTCCGTACCTGTGAGTAAGTCGCCCTGTTTTTTCTTTTCAATGATGTCCACAATATTCATTTTTTAAGCCTCCTTCAAGAATTCTTCAATTAACGTTTCTATTTTTATTCCACATTTTCCTGCTACTTGAATTACTTCTTCATGAGAAACCTCTCCTGATGAAAATACTGAGTCGGTAATGCAGGAAAAACCTAAAACATTCATCTTGAAAAAACGGGCAACTATTGCCTCAGGCACTGTTGACATCCCGACTGCATCTATTCCAAGCCGATTCATCAGTTTTAGTTCGGCTATGGTTTCATAATTTGACCCTGAAACTGCGCAGTATACTCCTTCTCTTACATTTATCCCTTGTTCACGAGCAATTTTCTTCACTTTAGTGATATATGTTTTATTGTATGTGTTTACCATATCCACGAAACGTTCATTTCCTTTTTCCCCGCGCAATGGATTTTCCGCAAAAATAAAATTAACATGGTCATTTATCAACATTATATCTCCAACTTCCAAGCTGCTGTTTACTGCCCCTGATGCATTAGTTATGATTAGGTTTTTTGCACCTATTCCTGCAGCAAGCCTGACATTTTTAGTAACATCTTTCATATTATACCCTTCATAAAAGTGAACCCTGCCGTTGAATACCGATACTTTTTTTCCGGCAAGCTCTCCTAAGAGGAGCTCTCCTTTGTGACCTGCCACCGTAGATACCGGGAAATCTGGAATATCTTTGTAAGAAAACTTTTCTTGCAATTTTATTTTTTTTGTAATTGACCCAAGCCCGGAACCAATGATAATTGCAAAATCTGGTTTGAATGTGGTTTTGTCCTTTATGAATTCAACATATTTTTCCATTTTTTTCCTCTTATTCTATAGAAATTAAATAAAAATAGAAAGGTTGTCCCCCGTAAGAAACATCCACTTCGATATCTGAAAACATTTTTTCGATCTGCTCTCCTAACTTTTCTGCCCTTTCTTTCTTTACTCCTCTGCCGTAATATATGCCTACAACTTCGTAATCCTCTATCGTTTTTTTATACTTTTTGAATAGTTCGGTTAAAACGTTATCCGGGTCGTTACCTTTCAACACAATTTCTCCATCTGCAGCGCCAAGAATATCTCCTTTTTTTAATTTCATTCCTTTTAATACGGTATCTCTAACTGAGTAGGTTACTGCAAATGAATGAATTTCCTTTAGCATTTCATTGGCTCTTTCTATATTTTTTCCAAATTCCTCTTCTGCATTGAAGGATAGAACAATTGGAATTGCCTGCACCATATTTTTTGTAGGTAGCACTACTACTTTTTTCCCTTTTGAAAGTTTAGCTGCCTCTTTTGCCGCAAGGATAATATTTGAATTGTTAGGGAAAATTATAACTTTATCTTTCTTGCATTTTGCAACTGCTGAAAGTATGTCGTTAATTGAGGGGTTCATAGTTTGCCCGCCACTTACAATAACATCAACTCCTATACTGGCAAATATATCGTCAAAGCCTTCTCCCTGTGAAACAGAGATTATGCAGAACGGTTTCTTTATGCCGGTAGTTCCCGGAGCCGACGGGGTGGCCATTTTCAAGAACGCTTCTTGCTCCTCCTGCATATTTTCTATACGGGCTTCACGCAGTTCGCCATATTTCATCACAAATTCCATCACTTTGTAGGGTTCGTTGGAATGAACATGAACTTTCGTAAGGTTTCCTGTTTTAGCCACAACTATACTGTCCCCAAATTGCCTTAGGTCATTTTGAAGTTGCTCCGGAATTATAGTAGAAGACACAATTAATAGCACTGTATCATATTTGAATTCAAGCTTTCCACCAAGGGCTGTTCTATCCATTTCTTCTATCTCCTCTTCAAATGTTTTTTCTATTTTTATGTTGCCTTCAAGCCCCATAAGCATACCTTCTGTTATAAATACAAGTCCCTGGCCTCCTGAGTCAACAACACCGGCTTCTTTTAATACAGGCAAAAGCTCGGGAGTATTTTCAAGAACTATTTGGGACTCTTTTAGTAGTTCTTTTATTAAATTTTTAAAGCTCGTTTCATTTCTGCTAAGTACGATGGCTTTTTTAGCAATAGCGCTCATTACCGTAAGAATTGTGCCTTCCACGGGTTTTATTACGGCCTTGTATGCAGTTTTTGACCCGTTTAGCAAAGCTTCTGAAAATTCTGGTATTGAAACTTCTTCTTTGCCGTCGATATAATCGAAAAATCCTTTGAATATTTGTGATAATATCACTCCTGAATTGCCTCTTCCTCCAATTAAGGCGCCTTCACAAATTGCTTTACCGAATTCCTTTAAGTCAGCAGGGTTATGCTTTTTGGTTTCGTCCATTGCGGTTTTTAGCGTAAGGAACATATTCGTTCCGGTGTCGCCATCCGGCACAGGAAACACATTTAGTTTATTTACTATATCTTTTTTATTGCCGAGGTTTATTAGTGCACCCTCAAACATTTTTTTAAATTCCATAAGTCTAAGCAATTCCACTTTAGCCCTCCCGTTTAACGCCAGCGATTATAACTTTAATTTCAATATTTTTTATACCAGTGAGTTTATTTAATTTATATTTTACCTGATTTATTATTGTTTTGGCTACTTCAGAAACTTTTACTCCATTCTGCAAAACTACGTATATCTCGAAATATACTTGTTTCCCGTCTATTTTTACATTAATGCCCTTTGTAAGGTCGGGTTTGCCTAATAACGATAGAACTCTTCCGGTAAAACTGACAGGTACAAGCCCTACTACTCCATAGCATTCCATAGTTATTAATGCAGCAAGTTTTGCTAAAACATTTTTTGAAACTATTATTTTTCCCATATTTACCTCCTTAAGCAATAATATTATAACAAACTATTGCATTAAAAGAAAATTTGTTTAAAATGTAAAGGTTAAATTTAGGTTTAGGAGGTAAATAATGAGCAGGAAATGCGAGATTTGCGGAAAAGGTCCTATGGTTGGCAATAATATAAGCCATTCCCATAGAAAAACAAAAAGGAGATACCTGCCGAACCTGCATAAAGCAAAGGTAAATATTAATGGTAAAGTTAAGGTTGCCTGGGTTTGCACGGATTGTCTAAAGAAATATAAGGTTGTATAAGGATGGAAGTTAGGTCCTTACAGTTTCAAAAGGGAGTACTTCATATTCTGGATCAGAGAAAACTCCCTTTTGAATTTATTGATGTTCCCTGTGAAACAATAGAAGATGTATGGGAAGCAATAAACAAAATGAAGATTAGAGGTGCACCTGCAATAGGTGTAGCAGCTGCTTATGGGATGTATTTGGGTATTAAGAATATACCTGAAGAAAAAGGTTTATTTTTTGAAAAACTGAAAGAGTCTAAAAAGTATCTTGATGCCTCAAGGCCGACGGCTGTAAACTTAAAATGGGCAACTGCAAGAATAGTAGAGTTTGCAGATAAACTTGCGGATAAACCTATAAGCGAAGTCAAGAAAGCAATTCTCTCAGAAGCAATTGCTATGGAGAAAGAAGATGCAGATAGAAATTTCAGTATAGGAGAATATGGCTCTTCGCTTTTTAAGAATGGCGATACTATAATGACAATTTGCAATACTGGAGCGCTTGCAACGGTTAAGTACGGAACTGCTTTTTCAGTAATACGAAGGTCCTTTGAAAAGTATAGTGATATTAAGGCAATTGCTTTGGAAACGCGTCCCTATCTTCAGGGTGCGCGGCTTACTGCGCTTGAGCTTAAAGAAGCCGGTATTCCGTTTCATCTTATTACTGACAATATGAGTGGGTTTATTATGAGTAAGGGACTTGTAGACGGGATTGTAGTTGGAGCCGACCGAATTGCATCAAATGGGGATACTGCGAATAAGATTGGAACATATACACTTTCTATTCTTGCTATGTATCATAAGATTCCTTTTTATGTTGCCGCCCCTATTTCAACAATTGACCCCGCAATAGAACGAGGTGTGGAAATTCCGATAGAGGAAAGAAAC
>JALTHX010000167.1:0-2892 GCA_027076005.1 Caldisericaceae bacterium | reverse complement strand
TATGGAAGGTGAAAAATGTTAGAAAATATTTCTCTTGTTGATTTAAAAGCTGGTGAGAAAGCTGAGATAGTAAAACTTTACGGTGGGCACGGATTTGTGAGAAGGCTTCAGGAAATGGGGCTTGTTCCTGGTCAAATTGTGGAAGTGGTACGGAATACTTTGGCAGGCCCTGTTGAGGTTTCCGTGATGGGCACTCATCTTGCAGTGGGAAGAGGCATCTCATCAAAAATTATGGTAAGGCCTCTGCGTTATGGAAGATAATAAACAGTTTGTTATTGCACTTGCCGGAAACGCTAATGTAGGGAAAAGCGTGATATTTAACCAACTTACCGGTGGAAACCAGATCATTGGCAATTGGCCTGGCAAGACAGTAGAGAAAGCGGAAGGATTTATTGAACAGGAAGGTGTGAAAATCCGTATCGTAGATTTGCCAGGGATTTATTCACTATCTACTTATTCGGAAGAAGAAATTGTTTCCAGGGAATTTGTTGCAAGAGAAAAGCCAGACCTTGTAATAAATGTTGTGGATGCAGTAGCCCTTGAAAGAAATTTATTTTTTACCTTACAGCTTATAGAACTTGAGTCGCCTTTGCTTATTGCTTTGAATCAGTATGATATTCTTGAAAACAAGGGACTTGAAATTGATGCTGACAAACTATCCCAACTTTTAGGCGTCCCGGTTGTAAAAACGGTAGCAGTTCGAAACAAGGGATTAAAGGAACTTTTTGAGAAGACGAAAGAATTTTTGCTTAGCGGGAAGAAAAGAATAGAACCTTTAAAATATGGAAAAGAAGTAGAAGGACGTATTAATATTTTAAGTAAAAAAATTACTGAAAAAGCAGGAAAAATGAACTATCCCACGCGTTTTGTCTCAATAAAGCTTCTTGAAAACGATCCATTAATTAAGAAAGAAGTAAAGGATGAGGAAATACTTTCTCTTGCAGAGAGCCTTAGGAAAGAACTTGGGGAAATTCATGGTGAAACGGCAGAGACAGTTATTATTTCAGAGAGATACGCTATTGCCTCCCGTATAGCTGAGTCGGTGATAAAGAAAAAGGGGAGAGCAAGGAAGAGCATAAGCGATTGGTTTGATAAAATAGCGCTGGATAAAATATTGGGATATGTATTTCTTATCCTCGTTACGATTGCAATATTTTATGTCGTGTTTAAATTTGGGATTTACTTTTCAAATTTGCTGACAGTATGGCTTGAAGCGTTTAAACCCACATTTATGAAAATTCCGCTGTCTCCGTTCTGGGATAAACTACTCTGGGACGGTGTAATGGAAGGTGTTATCGCGGGCGTTGGCATTGTGCTTCCGTATATTGTGCCTTTTTATTTAATCCTTGCCTTTTTGGAAGATAGTGGTTACCTTGCCCGTATTGCATTTCTTACGGATAATCTTATGCACAAAATGGGCCTTCATGGTAAAGCTTTTATGCCTCTGATGGAAGGGTTTGGGTGTAATGTTCCGGCGGTACTCGGTACCCGTATAATGGAACGTGATAGAGACAGGTTTATTGCAGCAATACTTGCAACTCTTGTTCCTTGCTCCGCTCGAACGGTTATTGTGTTAGGTCTTGTTGCGGCATTTTTAGGGCCAATGTATGCGTTTCTCATATATTTGTTAGATTTTATTCTGATTTTGATTGTTGGGCGCATATTGAACAAATTTATTAAAGGTTCTCCGTCAGGGCTTATTATGGAAATGCCGCTGTACAGAAAGCCTGTTACACGAATAATTTTGAAACAAACATGGATAAGATTAAAAGATTTTGTATATCTTGCATTCCCAATCATCATAATTGCAAATGTAGTAATAGAACTATTCGTGCTATTAAATTGGATTAAACCGGTAGCAAATTTCCTAAAACCGGTAATTACAGACTTTATAGGTTTACCGCCGCTTGCCGGAATCACGCTTATATTTGGAGCACTTAGGAAAGAACTAACACTTGTTATGCTTGCTGCGCTATATCATACAACAAACTTTGCATCCGTGCTTACTCCGAGACAGATTTTTATTTTTGGTTTCGTTACGATGATCTACATACCCTGTGTTGCAACAATGGCTGCTCTTAAAAGAGAATTTGGATGGAAGAGGACCACTTTGATAGTTATTGGTGAACTTGCAGGTGCAATTATACTTGGTGGATTGCTTAATCAAATTTTAAAACTCTTTATGCCATGAAAGAAACAAAGAGCATTGAAGATTACCTTGAAGCAATTTATGTGATTTCTCAAAATAATAACGTAGCTCGCGTAAAGGATATTGCAAAATTTCTTTCTGTCAAACCCCCTTCGGTTACTGGTGCTCTTAGAAAGCTTGTAAAAGGGGAATACATAGAACACATACCTTATGGAGGCGTAGTACTTAAACCTAAAGGCGAGCGGATAGGAAAGGAAACTTGGGAAAAGCATAAACTCATTTTTTCGCTCTTAAATAATATCCTTGGCGTTACTAAAGAAGAGGCTTACAGGGAAGCATGCCTTATTGAGCACTGTATATCAAACGAAACTAAGGAAAAAATTAAAGAATTTCTGGGAAAATAATTACTTGCAGCAATGACATATAGATTTTGTTGTAAGAAGAACCGTAAATATTTACTTGCTGAAGTATAAGTTAAAATTTTAATGTTATAATTGACTTCCTCCTCTCCGTAAACGAAGAGGATTCCCGTTAGCTATACAGGGAGCGGTAATGCCTCACGGCTTCCCGCTGGTTCCTGCTTCAGCGTATGCATTGCATACTCGACAGGCGTAATTTCCCGCAAGCCCTGCGGTAGGGTTTGTAAAAGGTTTTCCTTCCCTATTGCTCTCATTAGAATATTGATTGATGCTACTAAGTCAGCATTAGCAGTATATCCGCACTTCTCACATACGAATGCTGCC
>JALTHX010000166.1:0-2896 GCA_027076005.1 Caldisericaceae bacterium | reverse complement strand
TATAAAAAATGCGGGGGCCATCTATTACAATGTCTCCCGCATCAATTATACCTTGTTCAGTTAAAGTGAGAAGTGTGCCGCCTTTAACAAGAATCATACGTTTTCTTTTCTTGTAAGGACAAGTGGGCTGGAATCACCAATAATCTCCTTGGTATTTGATTCTAATATCCGTTTGATATCCTTTGGCAAAGAGAACATCCTTTGGTGTGCCTCACCATCGTAAAACCTTAATTCTCCACTAATCCGTTCGCTTATAAGCTCATTAATCTTTTCTTCAGATAGAGCTTTCGGGTCATACTGTTTTGATGCAAGTACGAAACTCCAGGTTGTATCAAAACTCGGAACATACGTATAGTAACTTCTCACGACTGGAAACACCTGAGAAAGCGTATTTCTTATAGCCCTGTGCATTCTGTAGGTTACATTTCTCAGCATAGAGGCCTGCAAGACAAAGATTCCGTCTTCTCTTAACCTATCGTAGAGCAATTCAAAAAACTCTTTTGTAAATAGCTTGTACGATGGCCCTGCTTCGAACGGTTCCGTAAGGTCGCTTATTATCACATCGCAAGAATTAGAAGATACTGAGGATTCCATAAACATTCTCGCATCAGTATTAAGCAAAGCAGCCTTCGGATTATCAAATGAGCCCATATGCCATTCAGAAAGAAATTTTTTGTTCAATTCAATTTCTTTCTTATCTATATCTATCATAATGACTTTTTCAACACTTCTATGCTTTAAAACTTCTCTTAGAGTAGCACCCTCGCCTCCGCCAAAAATAAAAACATTTTTAGGGTTAGGATGTAAAAGCATAGCAGGATGAACCAGCGCTTCATGGTAGATATATTCATCCTTTACGGACGACTGCACATCTCCATCAATAATAAGCATCTTTCCGAAGAAAGTGCTCTCTACAATCTGCATAAATTGGTAAGGAGTTTTCGCTTCAGCTAAAATACTCTCTATGCCATGCAAATGCTCTTCACCATTAGCAAAAACGTCATGAAAGTACAGGTACTTTTTGCTCATCTTTCCTTTCCTTTGTGGTCAAAAACCTGTGGAGGTATTTTCCATCCTTTTCCTCACCTCTTACGATTTCAGTCGTTTGAACCGATTTCGCCTCAATCTTTTCTGCAACGTACTTGCAGGCAAGCTCTGGGTCCGCATCACCACACGTATAAAAATCCAGTGCGGCATAACCATACTCAGGCCACGTGTGAATAGAGAAGTGGGATTCAGAAATTACCACCACCCCACTAACTCCCTGAGGAGTAAAGTGGTGAAATGCAACATTTAAAACAGTTGCATTAGCTTTCTCTGCAGCATCCTTAAGGATCTGCTCCAACACTTCGAGGTTATTCAACGTTTCCGGATTACAACCGGAAGCATCCATAATAATATGACTACCTTCAGTGCGCATTTCAGCCACCCCCTTCAAAAGAATTAGTAAGGTAATGAATTACCTTATCGGTGGATTTATATCAGATTTTTGAAATTTTTCAATAGTTTTTGGGGAGTTTTAAGGGCTTTTCTCTAAAAAAACATTTGACTGTAAAACTAAAATGGTTACAATAAAATATGCAAAAAGAGGAACGTGTCGGAGATATTCTCCTCAAAAAAGGGCTTATTAGTGAGGAACAGCTTAAAAGTGCACTTGAAGAACAGAAAAAAACGCACGAAAAGCTTGGGCAAGTACTGATACAAAAAGGCGCAATTTCCCCTTCCGTATTGACAGAAGCCTTATCCGCTCAAACAAATATCCCTTCGGTAAATATCGAAAATTACGCAATTGACCCCAATGTTATAGCACTTTTGCCGGAACATTTTATTCGTACAAATTTTATCATTCCCTTAAGAAAAATCGATAATTTATTTGAAATTGCATGCGTACCTCCGATTAATCCGGAGGCGCTGGAAGAAGCAAGGCTTATAACAGGCCTCAAAATCAAACCATTCCTTATTACCGAAGCTGAGTTTGAGCAAACATTAAACAAAATATATAATTTAAAAAGCCGCGCAGAACAGGTAATTTCGGCATTAGGTAGAAATGAAACTGCACAGAATGTAATTCCTATAATTCCGGAAACAGCTACCGGAGATAAGTCTATTATCGGGCTTGTAAACTCAATACTATCCGATGCAATTATGCAAAATGCTTCAGACGTTCATTTGGATCCAACACAATTCAATTTAAGCGTGAGGTACAGGATTGACGGAATAATATACAATAGCATTGCCATCCCCAAAGAAATTGCAGAATCAGCTATATCAAGAATAAAAGTCACCTCAGGAATGGATATTGCAGAAAGGAGAAGGCCGCAAGATGGGCACTTCAGTGCTCAATATCGGAATGAATTTTACGATTTCCGCGTTTCTTCCATTGGAACAAGCTATGGGGAAAAGCTCACGATAAGAATTCTCAGTAAACAAAAAATGCTTATGCCTTTGGAAAGGCTCGGTATTTTGCCCGAACAATTCGAAACATTTAAAAGGCTCATTACTATGCCCTACGGGATTATCCTTGTTACAGGCCCAACAGGTTCCGGTAAAACAACGACGCTTTACTCAGCCCTATCTACAATAAACACTGGAAGGGAAACAATAATTACATTGGAAGACCCTGTGGAATATAATCTCACAGGAATCTCACAGATTCAAATAAACGAGGAAGCTGGCATTACCTTTGCCTCAGGATTGCGCTCCATTCTCAGGCTTGACCCGAACATTATAATGGTAGGAGAAATAAGGGATCTTGATACGGCACGCACCGCAGTGGAAGCATCTTTAACTGGGCACCTTGTACTTGCATCAATCCACACAAATGATGCAGCGTCTACTCCAATCAGGCTCCTTAACTTAGGGCTTGAACCGTATCTCGTTGCATCCTCTCTAATAG
>JALTHX010000165.1:0-2904 GCA_027076005.1 Caldisericaceae bacterium | reverse complement strand
GAAAGGAGCACCTGCTTTCCGTTAATCGAGACATGTGTTTCCGGCTCTGAAGGAATTACCGCAATTTTTCTTTTATGCTTTAAGCCATCAAAATTGAAAATTTTACCTGTAAGAAAAACAAAATTATTTCCATCACCATTTATGGAAGGAATTTGCGCCCCACCAATATTCCCATGTTCGGAATCGGAGTATATCAATACCGGTTTGGAATATTCTATGTAAACAGGCATAAGTTCACTTTCTTTATCTTTAAACCTTGTTATCAAATCTTTATATATATAGTCTCCGCTCTTTTCAAGAGTAACCTCCGGAAAATTTTTGTCCGGAGTTTTAATTTTCACGACTGTTTGCGGAAATAAAGCGGAACAAACAATGTTTCCATAAGAAACACCTTTAAATCTATTCGTATCTCCGTAATTTACTGCATAAATATTATCATCTTCACAGCCGAATTGGACAGTTACGGGGTTACTTGCAGAAATTGTATAAAACCCCTCACTAAGATTCAAGTTTTTATACTGACCTTTTTGGGGAAGTATACCACTAAAAATCTTCTTTCCAGCTGAAGAGTATAACTTTACATCGGTTGCCTTATAAGCAGAAATAACTATTTCCCTTGGAATATAAAGAACAAAATACGTTCCATACACGGAAGAAACATCATCAGAACTGTTACTTAAACAGTTTTCTTTTAACGAGCTTACCTCGGCAAAAACAGGATACTGCGCAGTTATAGAAAACACTGTATCTCTATTTTCTATGGGTATTATTTTAGACTCATTTTTGTTCAATTTAAAAGAAATAGGAGAATCTTTGTTTACAATTTTTACGGTAATATTGTTATCGTCGTTTAAAGATGTAACATATAGTTTTCCACTTCCTATGCCAACAAAATACGTACCTGAAAAATTTGGTTTAAAAATTATACTATAGTTTCCTTTAATACTATTCCCATACTTAAGGGTCAACGATTTTGTTTCATTAGGTAAAAGGCTAAGAATCGTTCTTAGTTCTACTGCATTATTTTTGCGGCTTAATACTTGTAATGGCAAATCATTACTATCGCAGGACAAAGCAAAATTAGTTTCCGCAGATAAATGATTTAAAGGGACAGAAAGAGTAACAACCTTAGTCAAAGGAACGGGAAGAGGATTCTTAACTTGAATAACTACAAGTTTAGTATCCGCAGCATATACACTAACCGCAGCAAACAAAAACAAGCCTATCAAAATAATTATTAATCCTTTTTTCATTTTTCTTCCCCTTCTTCCCCTTCCTTTATTGTATCCAACTTTAAGAATTTTTCAAACTAACTTTTCTTATCATTTTTTGTTTTAAATTCTTCCAACACTTTTTTTACCTTTGACGTTGTTGGTGCACCACCTACCACACAAGCATCTGCCTGTGCTCTTCCGTCTGCTATTGCCTCTGCGCAAGCATGACAACCTGGATAACCACAGGCCGCACAATCCCCATGAGGTAAAACATCATAAATGGCTTCAACAAGAGGATTTTTTTTGACTTTATATTTTTCGGCAAAAAATCCCAGCAAACCACCAAACAGGGCACCAAATCCACCAACTGCTAATATGGAAATTATAATTGTTTTCATCAAAACACCTCTATTTTATCATTCCCTGGAATCCCATAAACGCGAGGGCTGCAATTCCAGAAATAATATACGCAATCGACTTTCCCTGGAAAAATTCGGGAAGCTCCGAATTTCTAAGTCTTTCTCTAATACCGGCAAGGATAAGCATCGCCATAAAATAACCAAGTGCCGTACCAATAGCCTCTACAATCGATTGGATAAAATCAAGCCTATGCATAGAAATTACAAAGGTAACTCCAAGAATTAAACAATTTGTTGCAATAAGGGGAAGGTAAATTCCCATTGCTTTGTAAAGGTTGGGCGACATTTTTTTCAAATAAATCTCAACAAGACCTACTAATGAACCAATTACAAGGATAAAAGATACAATTTGCAAGAACGGTTGAAGATGAAAAGGGATAAGAATCCAATGATCGATAATCCAGGTAACTATCGCTGCAAGCACCGTAACAAATGTAACTGCATACCCCATCCCAATAGATGCACTCATATTATCTGTTAGCCCAATGTAAGAGCATAATCCGAGGAACTGCATAAGAATAATATTATTCACTACCATTGAGGCAATAAATATTTTAAGAAGTCCTGTAAGGTAAGTCATTTTTTAGCCTCCCTCTTTCTTAAACTCCATTCAAGCCATCCGACAAGCACCCCAAGTACAAGAAACCCGGCAGGAGGAAGAATCATTACAAGCGCAGGCTGAAAGGCTTGCGGCATAACTCGCAACCCTGCAATCGTTCCGTTACCGAATAATTCTCTTATCACGGCAATAGCGACAATTACCCAACTGTAGCCTATACTCATACCGATGCCATCAAGCAAAGAATCAAATATGCCGTTTTTATATGCAAATGCTTCAGCACGGCCAATTATAATGCAATTTACAACAACGAGGAGAATATACAATTTTATGGCATCGTACACAGCAGGAAAATATGCATGGGATAGCAGCGCAGCAATAGTAGTAAATGTAGCAATTACTACCACAAAAATAGGTACCCTGATCTCGTCAGGAACCCACTTACGTATTGCAGAAACAATCACTTCGGATAGTATCAAAACAAAGCTAAAAACAAATGACATAAGTAACGCATTTTGAACAAAATTTGTTACGGCAACAACAGAACAAAGTCCTATTGCAAGGATAAGAACCGGGTTTGAAGGTACTATTCCATTCCATATAATTTTAAGTTTTTTCATTATGAACCCGCCTCCTTACTCATATATTCATAGGCAGCACTGCCCACGGCTTTTACAGCCTTTGAAACAGCAGTAGATGTAATTGTTGCACC
>JALTHX010000164.1:0-23424 GCA_027076005.1 Caldisericaceae bacterium | reverse complement strand
TCCTATTCTTACAGTATCTATCAAGCAGTGGCTTTATCTTCTCTTTTCCTATTCTTGGATGTGTTTCCCTTATGTTCCTTATGAATAATACAATCTCCGGATCTATTGTCATCTTTCTTAATCTCTTAGGCCTTCTTGATTTAGGGATGAGGCTGTTTAGTTTACCGTTTGAATCTTTTAATAACTTCTTCCATCTGTATATAGTAGCCCTTAATACATTGAATGCATCTGATGCTTCTTTAACACTGTATTTATTAGAGAACTCTATTACTTTTAATCTAAACTGCGCAGTTTTACTCATAGAGAATAACGATGCACTCCTTAGATGTACTGCTGTACCATCAGATAGAGGCAATACTTTTCCTTTTAGCATATTGTTTGTTTTGCTAATACTGTTTCCTTTTGTTTTTCTTCTTTCATATACATATTGGTAATCATCATTAAACATACTCTTTAACCTCCTGTATATGTGTTAGCTTTCATTTACTCTTTTGTCCAGTATATCACATTTACAAGAGTCTCATATGTTTCTGAACTTATGCAATTATTAATGCCGTTATGAGGCCACTTAGGTTTGTTGTCTTGTTGCTGTCCCCCCTTATTTTTTATTCGCTTTATGCACATACTGATAATCATTGCTGTTAAATATTATACCTTGCCTTTGTATATGTTTAGCTTTCATTTACCTGTTTGTCTAGTATATAACCTTTACAGGAGCCTTATGCATTTTGAACTTATGTAGGTCGTATTAATACTAATTTTGAGATTTTTAAAAAAAGTTTAAAAAACTACTTGACAAAGAAAAAAAATCCATTATACTCTTTCCCAATAAGTAGATACAGATATTCGCCACCGAATACCTGATACCTACCTCCTTTCTTATTCATGCCAGGGGAGGTGACCCCATCGCCTTCCCTTTCTTTTTTTACAAATTTCATTTATAATGTGGTCATTACTTTTAAATGGAGGCGCTCTATGCGGAGAAAATTAATTACGGTAATTGTTTTAATGGTTGTATCAGTTGTTCTTTTTTCGGGATGTAGCATTAAACAACCCGGGCTGAGTAATAATACGAACAATAATGAAAATCAGTCTATAAAAGGTGACCCCCTTAGCGTAGTTTCAACTGCAATAAAAGACCTTAATTATTCTACAAATTTCGATGCACAAAAAACGGTTATTGTTAAAATTAACAGCAAAGAAACCCGGGCAATTGTATTCAATTTTATTACGAATTCAAGCAGCCTTTTTACTATTTCAAAAACAGAACTTAAAAACGGGGCAAGCAATATCATATTTAAGCGTGTTCATTTGAAGAATGTACAATATGAATTAAATACGGAAAATAATCAATGGGATATAATTTCACGTGACAAGAGCCCTTCGATGTTTATGTATTCATATTATAAACTTAACAGGCGGTTTACAATGGATATTTTAAATGAAATTTATTCGGAAGATAAAAATCAGTTTGGAGATTTTTTTAAAAATGCCAAAAAGGTAGGTACTGAGACGGTAAATGGATATAATTCAACCGTTTATTCATATTCTTACAGTAAAGAGGACAGTAAGAGAACCATAAACAGAAATGGAAAGATATATGTTTCTGAGGTAAACGCCAAACCTTTTGTTGTGAAGGTACTTGATGATAACTTTGTTACATTTAAAAGTAATAAAACTACCGTGGAAAATGTTACAAACTTAGAAATTAAGAATATAGGGAATGCAACGCAGGTAACTCAGAAAAAATAGTAAGAGGAGAAATTAGATTTTCTCGAATTGCATTGTGTATAGTTCATAATATAGCCCCTCTTTTTTCATAAGTCTATTATGCGAATCTTCTTCTACTATTTCTCCTTTATTTATTACGTAAATTTTATCTGCATTTTTTATTGTAGCGAGCCTATGTGCAATGACTATTGAAGTTCTACCCTCCATAAGTTTCTTTAGCCCTTTTTCTATAAGCTCTTCCGTATTTGTATCTATTGAAGCAGTTGCTTCGTCTAAAAGCAGAATCTTGGGGTTGTATACAAGTGCTCTCGTGAAGGAGATAAGTTGCCTTTCTCCCTGGGAAATGTTTTTCCCTTCAGTGGAGAGCTCAGTGTCATATCCCTGGGGTAGTTTTGTAATGAAACTGTGCACACCGATTTCTTTTGCTGCCCTTATGATTTCATTATCTCCGATATCTTCTCTACCCAGTGTTATATTTTCCCGTACTGTTCCTTTGAATATAAATATATTTTGAAGGACCATGCCCATAAAGGAGCGTATAAACTTTTTCTCAAATTTTTTGATATTTGTCCCGTCAACTTCTACTGTACCGCTATCCGGGTCATAAAAACGAAGTACAAGGTTTGCTATTGTGGATTTTCCCGCACCGGTAAATCCTACTATTGCAATTTTTTCCCCGTGTCGTGCATTAAGATTTATATTTGTCAAAGTAGGCGTGTTTTTGTCGTATGAAAAATGCACATTTTTTAGAGTTACATCCCCGACGATATTTTCTTTGAATATGGGGGTTTCCGGGTCGGGTATAATATCTTTTTCGTCAAGAAAATTGCTGAGCTTTTTCATTGAGGAAATAGCATTTTGTAAAATGGAGAATTTATCAGATAAATCTCTTAACGGACCGTATAGGCTGTTGAGATAAGCAAGAAATGCAACTATTGTGCCAATTGTAGCTTTTCCCCGAACTGCCATAGTACCGCCAAATATAATTATTAAACTTATTGAGATGAAGGAAAGAACGTTTATGCTTTGCCTTAGCATTATGGATGTCATCTGTGCCTTATGGAACGTATTTTTGTATCCGGTTGCGATTTTTCTGAATTTTGATCTCTGCCTTCCCTCGGCACCGAAGGTTTGCACGAGGACAATTCCGGAAAGTGTTTCTTGCATTTCTATATTCAATTTAACCACAAAATCCCTAACCTTTTCGTACAGCCTTTCCATTTTTCCACCGAGAAATATTGCCGCGAGTATTGCGAACGGCATCGGAATAACAACGATTAACGCAAGCTTAAAATTAATATAAAAAATGAAAATGAATGCAAACGCAATAAGTGCAAGATCCCCGAACAGAGCGACAATACCTGAGGAAAGAAGTTGGTTCATATTTTCCACATCGTTTGTTATTCTCGTAATTACTTTTCCCGAAGGTTCACGTGAGAAATAGGAAACTGCCAGGTTTTCCATATGCTTAAATAAATCGTGCCGTAAATCTTTCATAATGCGTTGGCCAGCTAAGTTTGTGGTATATATCTGGATGATTTTTGAAACAAATAGAACAAAGGCTGTGATGGCGAGAAGGCCCGCAATTTTTAAAAGCCCTTGACTATCCTTCACCTGTATAAATTTATCTATTGCTTGTTTGGAAAGCAATGGGATAAACATTGAACAGAGAGTTGCTATAATCAAAAATATAAATGAAACGACTATTAACAATTTATACTTGGTAATATATGGAATGAACCGTTTGATGTAATATTTATTTTTCATTACGTTTCCATTCCTTCCAATATTTGTTTTCTATAAAGGTGATAATAGTAGCCCTTTTTGTCGTACAATACATCAGGTTTACCCTGTTCTGTAATTTTTCCTCCGGAAAGTACTGCTATTCTGTCCATTGCGGCAAGAGCACTTACTCTCTGTGATGTGATAATCGCTGTAATATGGTTTTTCTTGAGGTAATCTTTCAAATTTCTTATGATCTCTTTTTCCGTATCCGTATCTACTGCTGAGAGAGGGTCATCAAAAAGCATTAATGGCCTATTTGTGATTACTGCACGGGCAATTGCAATACGTTGTCTTTCTCCTCCAGAAAGCATTATGCCTTTTTCTCCCACAAGCGTATTAAATTTTTTAGGAAGTGTGTCTATATTCTTTTTAATTGCCGCTATTCTTACCGCTTCTTCTACTTCTACCATTGAGGCATCTTTGTTCCCTAATTTTATATTTTCCAAAAGAGTGTCACTAAACAGGAATGGCTCCTGAGGAACGTATCCGATACTCTTTTTTAGTGTTTTCAAAGGGACTGTTAGAAGGTCAAAACCATCTATAAACATTGTGTTTTGTGGTGGGTTATAAACACGTAATATAAGTTCAAGCAGAGTGGTTTTTCCGCTTCCCGTTGGTCCTGTAATGCCTAAAAGCTCTCCGGGTTTTACCTCTATTGAGACTCCTTTTAGAACGTTCGCTTCTGCATCCGGATATTTGAAGCTCAGGCCTCTTATTTCTACATTGCCTTTCAGTGATTCTACATTTATAGGATTAAAATCTTTTATTTCAGGCTCGGAGTGCAAAACTTCTTCTATTCTTCCGAGAGATGCTCGTGCACGCTGCATTAGTGAAATGGTAAAACCGATTGCCATCATTGGCCATGCAAGAGTATTAATATATTGAGAGAAAGCAACGAGCGTCCCTATGGTAATTCTGTTTTGAATTACGAGAGTCCCTCCCCATAGAATTAAAATAAATAGAGAAGTGTCTATGAGAAAGTCAATAGCAGGGTCTAAGAAACCGTCCAATTTTACAAGTTTTATATTCTCGCTTAAATAATCTTTGTTTACACTATCGAATAGTTTTAAGTAAAAGCTCTCTCTGGTAAATGCTTTTATTACGCGTATCCCGCTAATTGCCTCCCGGACCCGCACTGTCATTTCTCCGAATAAGCTCTGTACTTTTTTGAAATATCTATGAATTTTGTGCCCAAAGTTTAAGGCAAGAGGAATAAGTAGAAATAATGGGATAGATACAAATATTGATAACCTTGGGCTCATTATAAACATCATAACAAATGTGGTTACTCCGAGTAATAAAATATCCATTCCCCCCAAAAATCCCATTATAAGAAACATTCTTACGGCGCGAGTGTCGTTTGTTACCCTGGCCATTAAATCTCCTATTTCCTGTTTTTCAAAATAGGATTTATGCATAGATAGGTATTTATCAAATAATGCTGTCTTTAATTCGAAGTCAAGCTTTAGCACGAGCTTCCTTAAGATGTAATTGTACGTATATCTAATAACAATGATGCCTCCCGCAATGAGCAAAACGTATAGGCCATACTGGACAATAAGGTTGATATTTTTTTTGCCTATTGCATCAACCGCTTTTTTTGTGAAGATAGGAATTATGACTTGTGAAAAGTCTACAAGTGTAAGCATTATCATTATTGGGATGTACCACTTTATTTCTTTTTTGAAAAATTGAAAGATTCTTTTCACTTACTTTGTTGCTACCTCAAGCCTTACATATTTGTCAAGAAAGAAATACTCTTTAAATTCTCTGAACCCTATTTCTTTTAGCATTTTCTTTAGATCCATTTTCATAAACTCTTCTGCTAAGGGGCATTCTAATTTTCTTATGAGGAACTTTATATAAAAAGGGGCACTTTCTACGTTTTTCTCTGCATAGTCTAAAATTATAAATTCCCCGTTATCTTTTAGTGCGCTATACGCATTTTCTGCAATTTTCTCTCGGTCTTTTTGAATAAAACCGTGAAGAACAAATGAAATAAAAGTCTTTGTAAAATTCTCATTAAATGGTAATTTTTCTCTAATGTTGCCTTGAATAAATTTTGCATCCGGATAATTTCTACATTTTTTTCTTGCTTGTTTAATCATTATCTCCGAAAGATCTATTCCTGTATACGTCTTAATTTTTGTTTTTCTATGGAACAAACAGCTGAATCGTCCTGTACCCGAGCCAAGGTCTAAAATAGATTCTTCTTTGGCAAAATCAATTTTATCCACTGCCCTTTTCGTAAAAGACGGGTAAATGCCTAACGAAAGCGTATTTAATAACAGATCATAATGTTTTGCCTCAAATGGGTTTAACTCCACTTTTGATTTTATATCATTCTGCAATTTAGGAAATCCACCTCCCATTTTCCATTTCTATATTTCATACCAGAAACAGCGCAGTTTTCAATACGTATATGGTATGCATTTTTAACCGGTATGCTCAGAATGTGTGAGAGAATGATTCTTATTGGGTTTACATGTGTTACAACAAGAACATCATTTTCATTTTTCAGTTTTTCTAATCCATCTATAACTCTACTATAAAATTCTTCCAAAGACTCTCCTTCCTGGAAGCGAAAATCCTCTGGAGTACTAATGAATTCTTTCCATTGTTCCGGATACAGTTTTTCAATTTCACTTCCCTTCTTTCCACTCCATATGCCATAATTTATTTCTTTAAAGTTTTTATCTGTAAGGATTTTAATATTTTTCCTATGTGCAACTATTTTTGCTGTTTGGTGTGCGCGTTTTATAGGGCTTGATACTATATATGCCAAATGTTTGTTGGAAAAATACTTTGCAAGCGTAAACGCCTGCTTACGCCCCGTTTCGTTAAGGGGTATATCATTTATCCAACCCTGTATAATTTTTTTCCTATTCCAATCCGTTTGCCCGTGGCGTACAAGATAAATCATATTCTATTTCTAAAATTTGCCATCCTTTCTATTTTTAAATTATATATTAAAATCTTTACATTAAAAGCTTTTTCTTTATAATTAGTCAAGGAGGTGTTATGAAGAAAATAATTAAAAATGTTGGCATAGTTGTAATACTTGCACTTGCTGTTTATGGGGCATATTCTCTTTCATTAAAAGTGACTTCTTATATAAGATACCAAAACCAGTATTATTCAATAGAGAAAGTGGAAAACATGAAAAACGGCGTTACTCCAATTCCGGATATCATGTTGACTTCTCCGAATGGCAATAAGATTTCTATATACGACGAGTTAAAGAAGAAGGATTTTGTTATCGTTTCTTTTGGTAGTATATACTGTGAAAATTGCCATAAGGAATATAGGATGCTTGAATCTGACAAGATGCTTGGTAAAGTTCCAGGAAATGCTGAAATGTTTGTTGCAGTGCCTGAAGGAAGGGAGTTTATTACTCAATTTGAAAAAGATTTAGATATACATATTCCCCTCTATGTAATGAGTAGAAATGTCCCTAAACAATTAGGCATTGCAAAAATCCCAACGATTATTCTTTTAGGGAAAGACAAAAAGATAAAGATGTATCAAACAGGGTTTAAAGAAGAAGGGTTAAAAGAAATATTTGATTATATAAATCAAAATGGAAATTAAGTTATTATTTTTCTCAATCGTTATACGGAAAGCGAGGTAAATATGGAACGAATTAGAGAGCTTGTGAAAAGGAAAGACGTGGATTACATAGAGATTCGTAGTGAAGAGGGCGTGAAAACTGATATTGTAATTCGTGGAAAGACAGTGGAAACCGTAAAACAAGGAAGATTTATCGGCGGAAATGTCCGTGTACTTGTTGGTGGCGTATGGGGGTTTGTATACTTTACAAATCTTGATAATCTCGGAGAGAAAGTAAACGAAACAATAGAACAGGCAGAAACCTTAAAAGGGCTTGTGAAGGAAAAATCCGGACTTGGTTTTTCGCCCTCCCTGGGAAAATTTATTAAAGCTGATATTAAAAATGACCCCTATGATGTGCCCCTCTCTGAAAAGGTAAAACTTTTTAATCATTACAGCGATGTTGCTCTTTCATTAGGGCGTAACATTGTATCCACCGTTGTTTCTTATTCGGATACAAAAAAGAAAGTATATTTTGCAAATTCGGAAGGCACGTACATAGAAAAGGAGCTACTTGATATCGGTGGGTACATAGTTCCTGTGGCAAGCAACGGAAAAACCTTACAGAGAACGATAATGCCCTTTGGAAGTAGTAGTGACTATTCTGTGACAGGAAATCTTGATGAAAAAATTAAAGAGCGCGCAGAGCTTGCGGAGAAATTGCTTACAGCGGAAAAAATGATGGGTGGGGAGTATCCTGTTATTGTTGACCCGCATCTCGGAGGAGTATTTATTCATGAGGCGTTTGGGCACTTAAGCGAAGCAGATTTCATATATGAAGACGAGCGGATGAGAAGCATTATGAAAATTGGGAATAAGATTGGTTCTGATATCTTAAACGTATTTGATACCGGAGATATTCCCGGCCTAAGGGGAGCTTTACGCTACGATGATGAAGGTGTCGAGGCTAAAAAAGTATATCTTATAAAAGAGGGGATTTTAAGCGGGCATTTACATTCAAGAGAAACTGCATATAAAATGAAGGAAGAGCCTACTGGTAATGGGCGTGCCATAAATTATAAATTCCCTCCTATTCCGCGAATGAGAACAACTTGCATTGAAAAAGGTACTGATAAGTTTGAAAACTTTGTTAAGGATATTAAGAAAGGGGTATATGCAAAGGGTTCATTTGGAGGGCAAACAAACGGCGAACTTTTTACATTTGTTTCAGAGGAAGCGTATTTAATTGAAAATGGCAAAATTACGAAACTTTTGAAGGACGTTTCTTTATCCGGCAATGTGTTCGAAACATTGAAGAATATCGTAGGTGTTGGAGAGGATTTTGAGATAAGAGACACAGGAGGCGGGTGCGGTAAAAATGGTCAATTTCCTTTGCCTGTAAGTCACGGAGCACCTCATATTTATATCAAAAAAGCAATCATTGGAGGAAAATAATGAGAGATAAATTTATAAAGCTCGTTAAAGCGCGAGATGCTTATGGAGAACTGTTTCTTATAAAAAATAAACATTTTAGCGTAAACTTTGAGAACAACAAGTTTAAAAGTGTTGAGGAGGGGGAAACAGAAGGATTTGCCGTGAGAGTCAAAGAAGGCGGGAAGGTTGGATTCTCATATGCGGAGAAAAACGGGGGAATTGAAGAAGTGGTAAAAAGTGCATTAGATACGGCAAGATTTGGGGAAGTTGTTGATTTTAATTTTGCTAAAAATAATGCTCTGCCCAATGTTAAATGTTTTGATGAAAAAATTGTAAATGAGAGTAGAGATGATGCTATTCATACTGGTGAAGAGCTTGTAGATTTTATCAGATCCCTAAAGAATGGAATTAAAGCAGGATTCTCTATCAACAGGAACGTGATTCATCAAGAAGTAATAACTACCGAGGGATTTAATAATAACTTTGACAAAACCGTAAAGGTAATTTCAGCCGGTGGGTTTTATGCGGAGGAAGGTAATTTTCTTGAAGTTTATGCTTCCCAATCCCGTTCTTTGAATGATACGTTTGATTTGGAAACTCTTAGAGAGAAGATAAAAACTGATATCCTGGCTTCTGATCGGACAGCTAATATATCATCCGGTAAATATCCGTTAATCTTTACTCCATTTAGTGTAAATAGTCTTTTAACGCCACTTATGTCAGCCCTAAACGGTAAAAATGTTTTAAGAGGATATTCACTTCTTAAGGGAAAGCTGTCGCAAGAAATTTTCTCTCCCAATCTCACCATAGTGGATAACCCGCTTTTAAGTGGTGGGGCATACTCTGAACCTTTTGATGATGAAGGAATGCCTACGCACAGGAAGGAACTTATTGCGAAGGGGGTGTTAAGCAATTTTCTCTCGGATCTTTACACCTCCTCAAAGTTAAAAATTGCTTCTGGCAATGCTTCAAGAGGTATTTCTTCTCCACCAATTCCTTCCTCGAGCAACATTATAATCAAACCTGGAGAAGTTGCCGTAAAAAATATGCTTAATACAGAAAGAGGCATCCTTGTTGAAAGCTTAATGGGTGTTTCTATGGGCAACGTTATGGGGGGCGAAGTAAGTGGAAACATAGAACTTGGGTTTTTAGTTGAGAAGGGAAAAATTGTAGGCAGAGTTAAAAATGCAATGATAAGCTTAAATGTTTTTGATGCACTGAAAGACATAGCGTTGTCTAAAGAAAACGTCTGGGTTGATAAATATATTTCACCGTATTTCTATATTCCAAATATCTCGGTGTCTGCAAAATAATAAAGCGGGCTTATGGCCCGCTTTATTTACTTCAACGTAATCTCTTTTACTTTTTTTGCCGGTTTTATTTTTGGTGCTGTTATTTCAAGCACCCAGTTTTCAAATTTTGCGTTGGCCTTTTCCGGATCTACTTCGGCAGGAAGGGGTATAACTCTGCTAAATTTACCGTAGCTTCTTTCTTCCCTGTAGTAAGTTTCATTTTCCTCTTTTTTTTCTTTTTTAATTTCCCCTGAGATAGATACACTTCCAGAGTCAACTTTAATTTTAAGATTCTTCTTGTCTACGCCCGGTAAATCTGCCCTAATAACAATTTCTTTTTCTCTGTCTATAACATCTACTGCAGGCCCCCAAAATGTTGTTGCTTCAAAGGGCATAATTTCTTCCTTTCCTTTTCTTTTTGCGGAAGTTGGCAATGCACGCTGTCTGCCTGCTCTCCAGAAGTCGCTAAACAAGCTGTCAATTTCTTCTTCAAGCTTTCTTACTTCTTCAAAAGGATCCCAAACTGCCATACATATCACCTCCTTCTCATTTTCTGAATTTCAATTATATTATAAAAATTTTTTTAGATTAGTCAAGGGTATATACCCTTTATATATAGGAGTTATATGGCTAAATTATTTTTTAATTTATCAGTTATTTTTGTATTAAAATATTATAGTATTTAAGGTGTTGACTTTAATTCATATAATTATATAATCATATGAGAATTTGAGCATATGAAAGGAGAAAACTTTGAGTAAGTTAAAAAATGAAACAAAATTGAAGTATGTTGATTATGTTAAATTAAGCAGATTTTTTTCTGTATTTTCCGATCCAACGCGAATTAAAATTATTGCCTATTTGTTAGATGAACCAGTGCCGAGTTGTGTTAATAAGATTGCGAGTAGTATTGGCATGAATCAACCAGCTATTTCTCAACAAATGCGTATTTTACGCAATGCAGGCCTTGTTGAGGCAAGGAGAGAAGGGAAATTTATTCGCTATTCAGTAAGCGATAGTCATGTAATTGAAATATTAAAAGTAGGTATTTCACATATAAGAGGAGGCGAATAATGAACTATAAAGATTTGTTTTCTGAGATTAGGATGGGAAGCCTTACTTTGAAGAACCGTATCATTTTTCCACCTATCTCAACCAATTTTGCATCAACTGTGGGTGAGGTTACCCCCCAGTTTATTTATCACTATGCCAGGCGAGCCAAGGGCGGAGCCGCAGTTATTACTTTGGAGAATATGTGTATAAAATTTCCTGATGCTCGCCATGGAGCAACGCAACCGCGTATTGATGACGACAGGTTTATTCCGGGATTAAGTTTATTGGCTTATGAAGTTCATAAATATGGGTCTTTGGCATTTATGGAATTAACACATCCTGGTTTATTCTCGGAATTAAATCATTCTGAAGGTAGAACACCGTTGGCTCCATCAGATGTAGATTTACGTAAAGATCATTTACACCCGCATGTGCTTAGTGATGAAGAAATTAAAGAAATAGTGGAAATTTTTGCACAGGCTGCTTTGCGCGCTAAAAAAGCATATTTTGATGGTATTGAAATTGAAGCTGCTCATGCACTACTTGTCAATCAATTTCTTTCTCCTATTGCAAATAAAAGGACTGATAAGTTTGGAGGCTCTTTAGAAAATAGAGTCAGGTTTGCTGGAATGATTATTGACAGGATTAAACGGCTTTGTGGAAATAATTTTACTGTAACAGCACGCCTCGGTGTTATTGATTATGTATCAGGTGGGATAGACATTAAAGAGGGAGTTAAGATTGCAAAGGCTTTTGAAGAAATGGGCTATGCTGCTGTGCATGCAGATATAGGATTTGGAAATAAAGAATATAGATTAGAGCCTATGCAGTACGATGAAGCATGGAGGACAAATTATGCGGAAGTTTTAAAAAAAGAAGGAGTGAAGATTCCGGTGGTTGCTGTTGGTATGATTCGAAATCCCTCAGTTGCTAATGAAATTATTGGTTCCGGTGAAGCAGACCTTGTTGCTTTGGGAAGAACGTTAATAGCGGATCCTGACTGGCCGATAAAAGCCGAAACCGGAAGAGAAAAAGAAATAAAACGGTGTATAGGATGCAGTGAATGCATAAAAGCAAGGCATGATGAGGGAACAGGCTTACGCTGTGGCGTAAATCCTAATGTTGGTAAAACGGAAAGTGCTGATTTGATTAGTTTGCCGATTAAGAAAAAGAGGGTATTAGTGGTAGGTGCCGGGCCTGCAGGGCTTGAAGCGGCAGTCACTTTAGCACAGCGTGGGCATTCTGTTGAGGTATGGGATAAAAATTCTTACATTGGCGGTGACTTATATCTTGCCTCGATTCCTCCCGGAAAAGATAAGTTAAAATGGCTTATAGAATACTATGAGTATATGGTTAAAAAGTATAATATAGTGGTTAAAACTGGTAAAATTGCAAATGAGAGCAATATAGAACGGTTTTCTCCTGATGTCGTGATATTTGCTTATGGGTCGGATATCTTAATTCCTCCCATAAAGGGGATTAATAATTCTAATTCGGTTACTTTTAAGGACGTGCTTACAAATAAAATTGTAATAAGCGGAAAAAATGTTGTTGTTGGTGGAGGTGGATTAGTAGGATGTGAAACTGCGTTGTACCTTTCCAAAATGGGTAATAAGGTAACTATAGTTGAAATGTTGCCGGATATTGCTTTGGGCATGGAAACTCTTAGTAGAAATTATTTGCTTAGAGAGATAAAAGAAAATAACATCACTGTTATGTTAAATTCTCCTGTAAAAGAAATTAAAGAGCGATCTGTGGTAGCAGGAGACGGAAAAGAAATTCAGTCAGATTACTTTGTAGTGGCTTTCGGTGGAAAACCTAATCACAAACTTTATGATGAAATGCGAATAAAATATGAATCTTACTTAATTGGCGATGCTATAAGCGCAAGAAAAATTATTGATGCAGTGAGAGAAGGTTACACGATTGCAAAAACAGTGTAGTTTATAATCTATTTTGCTTTTTACGGGCAGCTGACTTGTTCATTTGCCCGTTTTTTTATTTAATGGTAAACTGTTTTTAAAAATTGGAGGCCATAGATGAAAGCAAATATAGAATGTATTCCGTGTATTTTTAACCAGGCATTTAGGGCAGGTAAAGCTGCAACTGAAGATGACCTTGAAATTAGGCAAATTCTGGATGATGCAGGCAAGTTAGTAAAAAATATTAACCTAAACCTCACTCCGCCGGAAGCAGCAATGCCTATTTATAAGTTAGTTGAAAAAATTACAGGTGTAAGCGACCCTTATAAAAACATTAAGAGAGAACAGATAGAAACTGCTCTTCAAATCTATTCTTTAATGAAGAGAAAAGTTGAACAATCGAATGATCCTCTAAAGGAAGCAATAAAGATTGCAATTGTTGGAAACGTGATTGATTTGGGAAGCACGCTTGATTCTATTGATATAGAAAAAGAGTTTAAGAATATAGAAAAAAGTAAATTTATATTGAATGATTTAGATGATTTTAAAAACAAACTTTCGCTCACCTATAAAGTTTTGTATTTAGCCGATAATGCCGGTGAAACAGTTTTTGACAGGCCATTAATAGAAGAATTGCAGAACATGGGTAAAACTGTTTTGTATGTTGTGAAAGAAAAACCCATTATAAATGACGCAACAAAAGAAGATGCAGTCCTATCAGGTATAAAAGCAGATATTATTTCTACGGGCTCTGAAATTGCAGGCACTGTCTTAAAAAATTGTTCCAAGCAATTTTTAAGAACTTTTTACAGTTCAAGCTTTATTATTGCCAAGGGACAGGGGAATTATGAAACACTATCGGAAATGAATGCCCCGATATTTTTCCTTTTCAAAATAAAATGCAACCCTATTGCTAAAAATACGGGGTTTCCCAGGAATTCTATGTTATTATTAAAATCAAAGTATTTTGAATCTACAACGTAAAATTTGATTATGTTGATGTCTATTGACATTCCTCTTTTTTTATATATTATACATTATGGAAGGGAAGAAAATTAAATTGCAAGACTTAAGTAAAAGCAGTAAATATAATTATGCTCAAAAAAGTGGGGAGGTGGTTTCGAGGAACTAATCCATATGAAAAGTATTCTTGCATTTAAAAATCTTATTACAAAGGAGGAGATTTTATGAAAAAGCTTTTAATCTTCCTGCTGGTTATTGCATTTGTTGCTGTGACTTTTGCAGGATGTGCGCCGAAGGAAAAAGCACCGGTAACAATGGTCTTTGCTAAGTCAGGTGATGCCGTGGAACTTGATCCGGCTGATGTAACAGATGGTGAGTCTATCACCGTAATGGACAATATTTTTGAGGGTCTTGTGAGGTATAAGCCTGGCTCAACAGATATCGAGCCTTGTCTTGCCACAAGTTGGGACACTTCGCCCGATGGCCTTGCCTGGACATTCCATCTAAGAAAAGGTGTTAAATTTCAGGACGGGACTCCGTTTAATGCAGACGCAGTTGTCTTTTCATATGAAAGACAGCGCGACAAGGACCATCCTTTCCATAAATATGGTAAGTGGGAATATTGGGGATGGTGCTTCAATGAAATCAAGAAAACGGAAAAAGTGGATGACTATACGGTTAAAATTACTTTAAGTAAGCCGTTTGCTCCATTTATTAGTACAATGGCGATGTTTACGATGTTTGTTGTAAGCCCAACCGCTGCTAACAAATGGAAAGACCAGTGGTTTACACATCCGGTTGGTACGGGGCAGTTTAAATTTGTTGAATGGGTGAAGGGTGATCATATCACCTTAGAAAAATGGGATGGATATTGGGGAGAAAAACCAAAGATTGATAGGCTCATATTTAAGGTAATTCCTGATGCGTCTGCAAGGCTTCTTGCTCTTCAGAAAGGTGAGGTTCAAGGAATGGAATTCCCGAACCCAGACGACCTTAAAACAATTTCCTCAGATCCTAATTTGACTATTCTCAGCAAACCCGGCTTAAATGTTGGGTATCTTGCAATGAATATGGGAGAAGATACCTCCGGCTTCCAAAAGCCATTTGCCGACGTTAGAGTAAGGCAAGCTATTAATTATGCAATTAACAAGAAAGATATTGTTGATAACCTATACAAGGGTACGGCAGTTGTAGCAAAGAATCCGATTCCTCCAACTCTTTGGGGATACAATGATTCTGTTCAAGATTATGATTATAATCCTAAGAAAGCAAAAGAACTGTTAAAGGAAGCAGGTTACCCCAATGGATTTAAAACGAACTTGTGGGCAATGCCTGTTTCACGTCCCTATATGTTCGACCCGAAGAGAATTGCTACTGCAATTCAGGCTGACCTTAAAAAAGTTGGAATTAACGCAGAGATTGTGAGTTATGATTGGGGTACATATCTTCAGAAGACTGAAAATGGAGAACATGCAATGTGCCTGCTTGGATGGACAGCTGACTATGCGGATCCGGATGATTTCTTGTATGTATTACTTGATCCTGATGCTGCAACAGTGGGTTCTGCAGGAAACGTAGCGTTCTACCGTAATCCTAAAATTCACGAGCTAAATATGGAAGCACAGAGCACTACTGACCATAATAAAAGAATCGAGCTTTATAAACAGGAACAAGTTATTATACATAACGATGCTCCATGGGTACCTATTGCAAATGCGAAGCAAACTCTTGTGTTTAGAAATAATGTAAAAGGATTTGTTCTTTATCCTACAGGAGATTATCATTTTAACACTACGTATATAGAGGACAAAGGAAGTAAGTAGTATTTATTTAATATCAGTCGATTTTAATGCTATCCCTGGCTCTACACATGGCCAGGGATAGCCTAATCAGGAGGTTCTATGAGAAATTATGTGATGAGGAGGGCTTTAAATTTACTTTTTGTTCTATTTATAGTTTCTATTTTAATTTTTTTGTTAGTGCGTCTTGCCCCTGGTGACCCCGCACGAGTAATGGCTGGTGAACACGCTTCTCCTGAAGCACTTGCGGCTATGCGGAAAGAATGGGGTTTGGATAAACCTGTTATAGAGCAGTATATTATATGGCTGTCCCACGCAGCAAGAGGTGATTTTGGGCGCTCTATACAATCTCATGAGTCTGTGCTTACGGAACTATTGTTAAGGTTTCCGAATACATTCGAACTCTCTCTGTTTGCAATGATTTTTGCTGTACTTATAGGGCTTCCTGCGGGAATCGTTTCTGCAGTTCGGAGGTACTCAATTTTTGATTACGGAAGCATGGTAATTGCCTTGTTCGGTGTTTCCATGCCGGTATTCTGGCTGGGTATTATGCTTCTTATGATTTTTGGAGTAAAGCTGGACTGGCTTCCTATTGGCGGGAGACTTAGTGTATATACAAGCCTTAGGCCAATTACTCATTTTTATCTCATAGACAGCTTGATAGAACTTAACTTCCCAGCTTTCTGGGATACAATAAAACATCTTATTTTACCATCTATTGCACTTGGAACGATCCCGATGGCGTTTATTGCGAGAATTACACGTTCCAGTATGCTTGACGTTTTACATCAGGACTATATAAGAACTGCGCGCTCCAAGGGCCTTAATGAGAATATAGTTATAAGAAAACACGCTTTACGTAATGCGTTAATTCCAATTCTCACTGCTGCAGGGACGGAGTTTGCACTTCTTATGGGAGGCGCGATTTTAACGGAAACAGTTTTCTCCTGGCCAGGGATTGGTACGTATATAATACAGGCCGTAAATGCAAGGGATTATCCGGTAGTTCAAGGCTCGGTTATATTTGTTGCTTTTCTTATTGCTATAGTTAATCTCCTTGTGGATTTAACTTATGCCTACATAGACCCGAGAATTCATTACAAATAGGAGGAAGCTGAGAGATGCAAGAACATACGGAATTTTATGATACAATGAGGTTTTTGAAAAAGAACAAGGCGGCAATGGCGGGCCTGATAATTATCATCATTTTTGTTTTAATGGCTATTTTTGCGAAGCAGATTTCACCGCAGAACCCTCTTGCGCAAAGCCTTAAAGATAACTTAAAACCGGGTTTTTGGGCAGGAGGACATTCTCACCTTCTTGGTACTGATGAGTTTGGAAGAGATTTATTCAGTAGAATTATTTATGGCTCCCGGATATCACTTACAGTAGGATTTATTGCTGTCCTTATTGGTATTTTAATCGGTGCTACCGCTGGCATAGTTGCCGGTTTCTTCGGCGGATGGGTCGACGATGTAATTATGAGAACCGTTGATATTATGTTTTCCCTTCCTTCTATTTTATTGGCAATCGTGATCGTAGCAATATTAGGGAGAGGACTTGACAAAGCAATGATTGCGATAGGAATTACATATGCACCGCAGATTGCCCGTATTGTACGCTCAGAAACCCTAAAAGTTACAAATACTGAGTACATAGAAGGGGCAAAAGCAATTGGCAGCCCCAGTTTTAGAACGATGTGGATACATGTACTTCCGAATGTAATGTCTCCAATTATTGTTTACGGCACTCTAAGCATAGGAAGTGCAATTCTTGATGCAGCCGCACTGGGCTTTTTGGGATTAGGAGCTCAACCTCCAACTCCTGAATGGGGTGCAATGTTGGCTGACAGCTTTCACTCAATTACCGGTGGTTACTGGTGGGTAGAAACCTTTCCGGGAATTGCAATTGCGCTTACTGTTTTGGGATTTAACCTTCTTGGGGATGGTCTGAGGGATGCAATTGATCCTCGTTTAAGAAATAGGCAGTAATTTATTTTTTATCTGTGCAGTTCTAATCATAATAAATATTTTGAAGTTTAAACAACCATTACGAATAAGTATATTGATTTTAATCAAATACATTGTTAGTACATAGGTAGGGAATCATGTTTGTGCCTTTTCTTTGTAATGCCGTACTAAACCTTTCTCGTAAATAGGTATTTAATTTTCCATAAATGTTTGTTCTGGATAACAAACTCTTACTGTGCCACATATTTATGATGGTGGTTTGATTTTACGATTGGAAATAGATTATTTTGAATTCCTATCGCAAAAGAATTTAATTTTTGTAAGAATAGTAAATAGATCGCAATATTAATAAAAAGAACATATTTTAATAAATGCAGTTAAAAAAGTAGCACTTTTTGTTGTAATAGTTAGGATTTTGACTAAGTTTCTCTAAAAGAGAAGCCCCCAGGGGGGTGGGGGCATATTGTTTGATCTTTTTAAAAAAGGAGGAAGAAATGAAAGTTTTTAAACTTTCATAAGGTCTTTACGTAAGACCGAAAACTATTATACGTAAATTTGATTCCATGTCAAGGGTTTTTTGAGCAATTTTCAAAATCTTTATAAAATATATCGGAAATGCCTTTTGCTATTGACTTATCTGTTACTATAACGCCTACTTCCCTGTTTTTGTCTAATGAAGTTGTAGAGAAATTGATGGAACCGACATAAGAAACACTATTATCAACAACCATAGTTTTTGCATGCACAAATGGTGTAGATAGGTAGCCTATATGTACTCCATTTAAGGACAAATATTTTCCGGCATCGCCGTTGCTTGTAATGATGTCTGGAGAAGCAAGGATTACTTTAACATTTGTTCCATTCTTTGCTTTTTTTATTAGTAAATTTTCTATTTCTTCATCTTCCATCTCTTCTGCATAAACAAGTATGTTATCATTTGCGCTATTTATTAGCCATTCTAATTTCGCTCTGGAGTTTTCAGGGCTTACAATCAGAGAATCTTCATCTGGGTTATATGGCTTTCTCTCCCAATCTGACTGAAATATTTTTTCAAGGTCCGAAACTTCTTTTGGAGAAGTAGTTATAATTCCAAATTCCCTATTTTTTGTAAAAGAGCTTTTAGTAAGATTCATTGTTAGTATATACCCTGTTTTATTGTCAATAATAAGAAATTTTGAGTGAGTAAAATCGTATGCTTTATTTGACCATTTAGTTTCTATCCCGTAGTGAGAGAGTTTATCTTTAACTTCTTTATTTACCCCGTAGCCTTTATACGGGTGTTCCTCCAAAATGACACGGACGTTTACTCCTCTTTTTTCCGCATCGATCAGTGATTGTATTACATATTTATCGGATAAAAGATATACTTCTACGTCAACAGCTTTTTGTGCAGCTTTAATACCATCTGTAATAGGATAATCGTTTTGCTTCGGTTCCACTATTAATGTTGCATTGCTTATGCCTTTGGGGTGATGATTTGGAATGTAAAGAGGGCTTAGATTTGGAAAGAGTAATCCGTAAACTATAAATGCAATAACTATAAGGAACGTAAGGAACAAATTAAAATATACTTTTTTTTCTCTATTCATCGTTTTATACTCCTCTTGTTTTTGTTCTATTATAACGGAAAAGCACTTTTGATTATAGCAATTTTTCTGTTAAAATAAATTAAGTAAGGAGAAAATGGCTAAAATATATAAAATCAAAATTAAAGTAACGGAAATAAGGGGCAAAGGTAAATGCGCTGCTGGCCTTAAAGTTGGGGATGAGTTTGAAGTGGATAAAAATGGCCAACCTATGCCTGCTAATTTTTGCGGATGGGCATTCAACACATTATGGCCGTTTATTACACCATTAAGGTACGGAGGAACGCTGCCTTGGGAAAAGAACCCAAATAAAGCCTATGTTTCATGCCCTGATCCTGAAAGTACTGTGATTTTTGAAATTTCAAGAATAGAGGATGAGGAGCAGTATAAAGAACTCCCTGCCTTTTGACAATGGATAAGGAAAGGGTAAAACTCGAGAACCTAGTCCTTGAATTACTTGTATTATTTTCTCTTATAGGGTTTGCCTATATATTTTATAGGAGAGAGGCGGTGTCGTCAAGTGTAATTGCCAATCTTTCTGTTAGTAACCTTCCATTTTACACTTTTAGGTCGCTTCTTAGAATGGGGATTGCTTACGTTTTCTCTCTAATTTTCTCAATAGCCTATGGTTTTGCTGCGGCTACAAGTAAGCGAAGGGAAGCGGTAATGCTTCCAATATTGGATATCTTTCAATCTGTCCCTGTGTTAGGGTTTTTCCCTGCGGCAATTTTCTTTTTTGTCGCTTTAATTCCAAATAAAGTTATAGGTATTGAAGCAGCCTCAATTTTTTTAATTTTTACTTCCCAAGTATGGAATATGGCTTTTGGAGTATACGAAAGCCTCACTACGATACCTAAAGACCTTAAAGAGGCTTATCATTTTTTTGACCCGGACGGGACGCTGTCTTTCGTAAGGTTATATCTTCCGGCTACAATCCCGAAACTTGTTTATAACAGCATAGTAAGTTGGAGCAATGGGTGGTACTTTCTTGTAGCCTGTGAAATTTTTGCGGTAGGAAGCTCTTCATACAAACTTCCCGGTATTGGAAGCTTTATAATGGAAACAGCGTCGGAATCTAAAATAGGGCTTACTTTTCTGGGGATTTCAGTGCTTGTTGTAGTTATTGTGCTTTTGGATTTATTTGTGTGGAAACCTCTTTCGCAATGGTCGAGAAGATTTAGGTACAGTATGTCTCCAGGTGAAGAAGAAGAAACGGAAGTGTGGGATGTAGTAAGCCTTTTTTGGGAGTTTATTGGAAATATTTTCAGGAAATTCAGGAAACCTTTTATAGGGAAAATCGGAAACCCCATTTCATTACGCTCTCTTACTCGCAGAAAGTGGTTTAAGGTTTTTGTTTATTACCTGAATAAAGTTTTGTTAGGAGCTATAATTATCGTTTTTATCGTTTTAATTTATAAATTTGTTTTAGCAATACCCTTACTTATTAAAGCACTTAAATTTAGTGACATCTTGATTTCGATAAAGGCAATCTTTTACTCTTTTATACGCCTTTTTATCGCTTACCTTATCTCCCTTACCTGGACTGTGCCTGTTGCTGTATACCTTTTTTATCATCAAAAAAGTGCAAAAATCATTTCTCCCATTTTGCAAATATTTGCTTCTATCCCTGCTGTTTCTCTTTTCCCTTTGATTCTCTATTATTTCATCCGGTTTCCACATGGTCTTGATTTATCGGCAATAATATTAATACTTACGGGAATGCAGTGGTATCTTTTATTTAATATATATGGCGGGTTAAAGGCAATACCAAATGATTTAAAAGAGGTGGTGGATTCCATAGGAATTAAGAAGTTGTTGAAGTTCAAAAGGCTGCTTTTGCCTGCATCACTTCCCTCCCTTATGACGGGCACGATTACGGCATGGGGAGGAGGATGGAACGCACTTATTATAGCGGAATACATTTCTTTGAATGGAAAAACATACTCGGTTTTTGGGGTAGGAAGCTTATTAGATAAATCTTTGACTAATGGAAATCAGGGCCTTTTTGTTGTTTCGCTATTTCTTATGGTACTTATTATATTCTTGATAAATCATTTTGTTTATAGGCCTATTTATAATAGAATTACAGAAAAGTTTAATATGGAGGGTTAATTGGAACTGTTAAAGTTAAATAATATAGTGCAGCTTTTCCCGCTAAAAAACAAAGAGGTTGTTGTTTTGGACCGTGTTGGTCTCTCTGTAAGTAAGGGAGAATTTGTTGCATTAGTTGGGCCATCTGGTTGTGGAAAGAGTACACTGCTTAGGATTATTGCAGGCCTTGTAAAGCCGAGTAAAGGGGATGTAATATTCGAAAATAAAAAAATTGATGGAATAAATCCTAACGTAAGTATTGTATTCCAAACTTTTGGGCTCCTTCCGTGGCTTGACGTTACGGAAAATATTATGCTCGGCTTGGAAGCAAGAGGCCTTGGATTGAAAGAAAGGCTTAGAAAAGCCTTTAAGTATATAGACCTTGTTGGGCTTGAAGGGTTTGAAGAAGCATATCCCCGCGAACTTTCAGGTGGAATGAAACAACGAGTTGGTATTGCAAGGGCCCTTGTAATGGAGCCCGAGCTCCTTCTTATGGATGAGCCTTTTTCCGCATTGGATGCTTTTACTGCACAAAACCTCAGGGAAGAAATTTTAAGATTGTGGAGTTCCGGCAACCTTTCCTTAAAATCTATTATTATGGTTACGCATAACATAGAAGAAGCTATATACCTTGCGAACAGAGTTGTGGTGCTTTCCACACACCCGGGTAGAATTATTGGAGACGTACCGATTCCGTTGGAACGCCCGAGAGATAGAAACAGTGTTGAATTTAATAAACTTTATGATAAAATATATTCAATGGTCGTAACGACCAAATTATAAGGAGGTGAACCTTTTAAGGGAACTAAAATGGATGATGTTGCACCCTTACCTGATGTAGAAATTGGAGAAATAATTGGAATGATCGAATATTTGAATGAAGAAGGCGGTAGAACTGATATCTATGAAATAGCCGATGACTTGAACCTCGAAATTGATGATCTTGTTCCAATCATAAAAGCAGCAGAGCTTTTTGGATTTGCAAAAGTAGAAAAAGGTGATTTAATTCTGCTTAGTTTAGGAAGAGATCTTGTAAAAGGCGATGAAAATAAGAGAAAGATTATTTTTAAGGAGTCTCTTAAAAAATTGTCTACTTTTAGAAAGCTCATAAGTATTTTACTTGAAGAACCTGAACATTCAATTGATAAAAGTGAGCTTTTTGATTTATTAAAACAGGAGATGCCTGATGAGGAAGCAAAAATTACCCTGAAAGGCCTAATAAATTTTGGGCGTTATGCGGAGCTGATAGGTTATAACCCTGAGGATAAAGAAGTTTATCTTGATAAACTAACGGAGGAAGGAACTAATGGTTGAGAGCACATTTGTTATGATTAAACCGGACGGTGTGAAAAGAAAACTTATTGGTGAAGTAATAAAACGTTTTGAGCAAAAAGGGCTTGATATAGTAAAAATAAGAATGGCTACTCTTAGAAGGAAAAAGGCTGAAGAACTCTATGAAATGCATAAGGGCAAGGATTTCTTTGAAAAATTGATTAGTTATACGATTTCAGGGCCTGTAGTACTTATGGAAGTAAGCGGAGAAGAAGCCGTGATGAATTGTAGGATTCTTGTGGGAGAAACACATCCGGAGAAAAGGAATGCGGGCTCAATACGTGGAGATTTTTCGCCCTACCTTACGGAAAATGTGGTTCATGCATCATCTTCTAAAGATGATGCTGACAGAGAATTAAAATTATTTTTTAAATGAGATTTGCATAAGTTCAGAAACATATGAGCCTCTTGTAAATGTGATATACTGGACAAAAGAGTAAATGAAAGCTAACACATATACAGGAGGTTAAAGAGTATGTTTAATGATGATTACCAATATGTATATGAAAGAAGAAAAACAAAAGGAAACAGTATTAGCAAAACAAACAATATGCTAAAAGGAAAAGTATTGCCTCTATCTGATAGTACAGAATCACACCTAAGGAGTGCATCGTTATTCTCTATGAGTAAAACTGCACAGTTTAGATTAAAAGTAATAGAGTTCTCTAATAAATACAGTGTCAAAGAAGCATCAGATGCATTCAATGTATTAAGGGCTACTATATACAGATGGAAGAAGTTGTTAAAAGATTCAGGCAGTAAACTAAACAGCCTCATCCCTAAACCAAGGAGGCCTAAGAGATTGAGAAAGATGACAGTAGATCCAGAGATTGTATCATTCATAAGGAACATAAGGGAAACACATCCAAGAATAGGAAAAGAGAAGATAAAGCCGTTGCTTGATAGATACTGTAAGA
>JALTHX010000163.1:8388-8657 GCA_027076005.1 Caldisericaceae bacterium | reverse complement strand
CCTTCTGCAAGGATCTGAATGATCTGTTCCACTGTAAATTTCCTTTTCTTCATTGTCCAATCACTCTCCTTTCCTTACTAATTTAATTTTAATACTTCCATAACCTGAGCACAAAACACTCTCATTATATTTGTCTCAGATTTGGGGAGCAGGGCAGTTATTCTCTATGAGTAAAACTGCGCAGTTTAGATTAAAAGTAATAGAGTTCTCTAATAAATACAGTGTTAAAGAAGCATCAGATGCATTCAATGTATTAAGGGCTACTATAT
>JALTHX010000163.1:0-8378 GCA_027076005.1 Caldisericaceae bacterium | reverse complement strand
CAATCACTCTCCTTTCCTTACTAATTTAATTTTAATACTTCCATAACCTGAGCACAAAACACTCTCTTTATTTTTGTCTCAGATTTGGGGAGCAGGGCACCGCTATTTACCTACAAACTACGTTTTGAAGTATGGGACGAACTGTCAAAGTGGAGTTTAACTCCTGCGGAGGTTTAGAGGAGTGAAACAAGGAAAGCGGTTACAAATCTGCTTTTTTAGGTAATTTATATAAAACGTCGTTATACGGAGTTCTGTAAAGTTTGGATTTGAGTAATTTTTGGTCAATTGTATGCCCTATAATTCCAATTGTTCTTCCTAATACAAAGAATGCATTGAGAAGCCCCGCATCGATACGTTCATTTATTTCTTCATCAGAAAGCTCTATGGACTTCATCAAGTCAACAAGCAAAACGCCTGTGCAGCCATCGACGTTGAGAATGAGATTTTCCTTTTTGGATGTTGTGATTTTCTCAACCTTAAGTGCATAACCAAGGTATTCTGTTTTTGGGAAACTTTCTTTTGCATATTTCTTCAATATTTCAACACGTTTATCCGGATTACGTACGCTTTTTACTCTGTGCCCTATGCCAGGAATCGGGATTCCTTCTTTTTTCATATGCGAAACAAATTCATCAGGAGAGAAATTGTTGTCTTTTGCCCACTTGAAGTAGTGCCCTGCCCCGTCTATTGCACCGCCAAACCTTGGCCCTATTGTGAGAATTCCGGATGCAACAGAGGAAACAAGATCCTTTCCTGCGCGTGCTGTAACAATTGCATTGTGTGCACCTGAAACACAGGGCCCGTGGTCGGCAACAATTTTTAGCACAAGTTCAATAAAGTTCGATGCATATTCCGGAAGGGATTTTTTTAGCCAGAGGAGACCTATAACATAACCAAGCCCCTTTTTACTTTCAATTATTTCTGATAGAGGTATTCCTGCGTATTTTACCTCTTCCCCTCTATCATCGGAAATTGTTGTTATAAACTGCCTATGTCTTCTAACAAGGCCTTCTTTAACTGCTTTTTCAAAATCCATTGGTATGTTCGGAGGGGTAAATTCTTCTATCTCTGGTATTTCCCCTTCTTCCTTTAGTTTTTTGTATACCTCGTTTATTTTTTCCGGAAGTCCGTCAAAGGAATCAGGAACGATTGCTCCGGCTTCACGCAGCGCAGCATTTTTTGCATCTGCCGTTTCTCTTTCTGCGCCAGCGCGTGCACCTGCATGACCAAACTGAACCTCAGTAGGGAACACTTTTGCACAGGTGCCTGTCACCCATGCAACAAGAGGCTTTTTAAATTTGCCCGCCTTTAGTGCATCGACAATCTTATACTCTTCAAGGCCGCCTACTTCCCCAAGAACGACATGAAATTTAACTTCAGGGTCAGATTCAAAACCCATAATATGGTCAATAAGTGAGGAACCGGGGAACCTATCGCCGCCAATTGCTATTCCAATATTTATTCCATCTGCATTTCTTGCTATGAGATTGAACATTTCGTTGAGCATTCCGCCGGATTTTGTTACAAGCCCAACAGAACCCGGGCGGTAGAGTTTGGAAGCAACAATGTTTTCGATACTGCCACCTGCATTTCCAATTCTAAACCTACCTGCAGCGATGCCACCTACCGTTGCAGGGCCAATAATTACCTTTCCTTTCTTTCTTGCCAGGGCGCCGAGGATTCTTTCCTTTCTCTCTGGAATTCCTTCAGCAATTACTGCAATAATTTTTATCGTTTCTGTTTCTATTGCTTCTTTTGTTGTTTCAAATGCTGATCTGTACGACGCAAAGTTAATTAAAACAATTGCATTTTTGTGATGCTCTACCGCCTCTTGAATTGTTTTATAAACAGGAATAAGAATTTCTTCGCTTCCAAAAAATGCTGTTTCAAAACCCTTACCAGTAGGGTCAACAATGGTAGCAACGGAAGGTGTTTCTCTTTTTGAAACATAATCAAAATCCAGCATCCGTTGGACGGCCTTCATCTGTCTGCCGTATATAATTGCTTGGGTTTTCTCGTTAATTATTTTCATTTTTCCCTCCGGTTAGTGCAAGAGTTACAACTCGTGTCATTGGAAGTTCAGGTCCATAAACTTTTATAGGGACATTAAGTTCGTTTCCTAGCTCTCTCATCATTTTTAATCCTTCTTTATAATTCGGCCCGCCTCTTCTTACGTATATTTTTACATTATTCTCAATAAGTTTTTCTCTATGCTCTCTCAATGCACGAATAATTCCTTTGAATGTTTTTGCGACATCTGTAAAATTTGCAATTCCTCCACCTATGATAAGGGTTTTACCACGTGGGTCTTTGTTGCGTGTCATAAGGTCAAGGATAGTTTTTGCATATAGATAAGTTTCTTCTTCGGAGGGGTTTCCGGAATATTCTCCATAATTTGCAAGCTCCTCCCCGAAACCCAAGTCTACAACTGTATCCGCATAGATAACGCTTGCGCCTCCACCTGCGACCATCAGCCATACTCTTCCTTGTGGATTTAGAATGGTAAGTTTGAGTGAGGCACCTGTTTTCTCATCCAGGTTTCTAATGAATTGCTCTTCTTTTGTAAATGTTCTACCGAAAGGTGTAGGAAATTTGATATTTCCCCATTTGTCTTTATTCCAAAAGTAAGCAGTATCATCCATCCTTGCAACAAGGTCAAGCGGAATAACTTCTTTGCCTACAACAGTGAACGGGTTAATTTCAAGATAGGTAAAGTCAAGTTCTGCAAAAATTCTATGCAATGCCTTTATAAAATCAACAATTAAAGAATCTATTCCTGTAAAATTGACATTGTCAACAGTTGCATCAACTGGTATAAAAAATTGTTTTACTTTATCCCAGTTTTCTTCTATATCTATTCCTCCTTCTTCAGAAAAATAGATCCTATCACCTCCTGCCTCGGTTTTTATCGCAATGTAATATTCATCTTTATGGGGTACAAATGGTTCTACCAAAAAATGCGTAAGTTTTCCTCGTGCTTTCCCTATTTGCACCTCTTTTTCCATTCGTTCATTAATCCATTCTTTTGCCTGTTCAAAGTCTGCATTAAGTAAAACCAAGCCGTGTTTTCCTCTTTTTCCAAATAGCTGGTCTGGCTTTACGGTCAGGCGTTTCGTTTTAATCCATTCATTCTCTCTTACAGCATCTTCAATTGAATATTTTGAAGTAATCAGTGCAATATTTCCCTCATAATGGAATTTCCTGTTAGAAAACTTTTCTATGTATTTTGCAAGCAGCCTTTTAGCATCATGTTCACGAATTCCGCGTTGTGCCATTCTTTATGCCTCCAAGTTCTTGATTATTCTATCGCCAAAATCCGATGTAGAAACTTTTGTTGCACCCTCGATTTGCCTTGCAAGGTCGTATGTAACATATTTCTCTGCAATAGTTTTTTCTATTGCTTCTGTTATCATATATTTTACTTTATTCCAACCAAGGTATTGGAACATTTCACCACCCGAAAGTATGATTGAACCTGGATTTATTTCATTTTTGTCCGCATGCTTCGGTGCTGTACCGTGGGTTGCTTCGAACAGAGCAATGTGTGTGTTGAAGTTTATATTTCCTCCGGGTGCCATTCCTAACCCGCCAACTTGTGCGGCTGCAGCATCTGACAGATAATCACCGTCAAGGTTCGGTGTTACGATCATATCATACTCGTTTGGCCTTAATAAGAGCTGTTGGAACATTGCATCCGCAATTCTACTCTTTAGCACTATCTTTCCTTCAGGAACTTTACCGTCAAATTCTTTCATTACTCTTTCTTCTGTAATTAATTTGTCCTTGTATCCCGGGGTATCCGCAAGATCGTAAATTACTTTTTTGAAAAGCCCCTCCGTATATTTCATAATATTTCCTTTATGCACTACAGTAACAGATTTTCTCCCGTACTTTAATGCATAATCAATTACTGCTTTTCCAATTCGCCTTGAGCCGAAAATGCTTATTGGTTTTATTCCAATGCCGGCATCGTCTCTTAGATTTACATTCATCTTGTTTTTAAGAAAATTTCTTATCTCTGCGGCTTCTGCCGAATCATACGGCCATTCAATACCGGCATAAACATCTTCTGTATTTTCTCTAAATACTACAATGTCTAAAAGTTCCGGATGTTTCATAGGCGAAGGAACGCCTTTCAAATATTTAACTGGCCTTAAGCATACAAATAAATCTAAAACTTGTCTAAGCGTTACGTTCAGAGATCTGTAACCGCCGCCTACCGGTGTTGTTAAAGGACCTTTTATTGATACGATATATTCTCTCAATGTGTCGATTGTTTCCTGGGGAAGAGGTTCCCCTTTTTCCCGAATTGCCTCTTTGCCTGCGAGAACTTTTTTCCACTTTACCTTTTTTTTGCCACCATAAGCTTTTTCTACTGCCGCGTCAAAAACTTTCAATGCAACTGGTGTGATATCCCTTCCAATGCCGTCGCCAATAATGTACGGAATTGTCGGATTGTCGGGAACAATCATCTTCCCATTTTCTACTGTAATTTTCATTAAGACCTACCTCCTTTGGCTGTATAGGGGAGTAATCCTCCCTCAAGAATGATTTCTCTCTGTCTATCAGTAAGGAACAGTTTTAATTTAATTTCTTTATTTTTAGAGATATTTTTCAATATAACCTCTTTTTCCCCATTGCCTATCGCTTTTCTTACATTTGAGATTTCTACTTCATCGTCTTGCTCAATAGAATTATAATCCTCGTAGTTTTCGAATAAAAGCGGAACAATGCCAAAGTTTACAAGATTTGCCTGGTGTATTCTCTCTATTGTTTTCGCAATAACTGCTTTTACTCCGAGATACATTGGGCACAGAGCAGCGTGCTCTCTGGATGAACCCTGCCCATAACTCTCTCCTCCTACGATGATATTTGCAATGCCTTTTTCTTTGTTATTTAGCGATCGTTGAGGGAATGAAGGGTCTATGGGTTCAAAAACATGTGTAGCATACTTAGGCACATTAGAGCGAAGTTTTAAATAAGCACCGGCAGGCATAATATGATCAGTCGTGGTTTTATCCCCTACTTTTATAGTAATAACTCCCTTTATGAATTCTGCAAGAGGCTCATTATTTGGAATCGGTTTAATATTCGGTCCACGGAAGATTTCTACCTGTTTTCTTTCATCTGCAGGAAGTGGGAATATAAACATTGAATCATCCAAAATAAACCTGTCCGGAAGCCTTACATCCTCATACTTTATTCCCATACTTTCTAATTTACGTGGGTCTGTAATTTGCCCTGTAATTACGGCAGCAGCTGCGGTTTCGGGGCTAACAAGATATACCTGAGCGCTCTTAGTACCACATCTTCCCTTAAAGTTTCTGTTGTTTGTCCTTAGTGATATGGCATTTGTTCCCGGTGCAAAACTGTTTCCTATGCAAAAACCACAAGCAGATTCAAAAATACGTGCACCTGCTTTAACAAGAGTTTCAAGCCCCTTTCCTTCATCTACCATTTCGATAACTTGCTTTGAACCCGGTGCAACGCCAAACTCTATATCAGGATGTGCTACTTGTCCTTTCAAAATGTGCGCAACGGTCATAAGGTCTCTATAGGATGAGTTTGTACAGCTTCCAACTGCAACTTGATCCACATGTATGCCTTCAACTTCTCTTACGGTTTTTACGTTGCCGGGCGAATCAGGACAAGCGATCATTGGCTCAATATCAGATAGGTTTATTTTTATTACCCTATCATATTCTGCATCTGGGTTTGCTTTTAATTCTATCCAATCTTTTTCTCTTCCTTCTTTTTTCATAAAATCATAAGTCATCTCATCTGACGGAAATATTGATGTAGTAACTCCTGTTTCCGCACCCATATTTGTGATTGTTGCGCGTTCTGGAACGGTAAGTGTTTTTAGGCCTTCTCCGCTGTACTCAATTGCATAACCTACGTTTCCTTTTGTGTGAAGAATCGAAAGCACTTTGAGTACTATGTCTTTTGCAGAAACCCAGGGACGTAACTTTCCCGTAAGTTCAATTTTAATAACTTTCGGATAAGTTAAATAATACGGCCCTCCTCCCATAGCAACAGCAACGTCCAATCCTCCAACTCCTACTGCAAGCTCACCAATTCCTCCTGCCGTAGGTGTGTGTGAATCGGAACCTATCAATATTTTGCCTGGTTTTGCAAATCTCTCGAGCTGAACCTGATGGCAAATGCCATTTCCTGGACGTGAAAAGGTGATTCCATATTTCTTTGCAACAGTCCTCAAATAGTTATGATCATCAGCGTTTTCGAATCCAACTTGCACAGTGTTGTGGTCTACAAAACTTACAGCCTCTGTTTTTACTTCTTTAAATCCCATTGCCTCAAATTCAAGGTAAGCCGCTGTTCCTGTTGCATCCTGTGTCAAAGTTTGATCTACGCGGATACCCACTTCTTCTCCAGGAATGGGCTTCCCTTCAATGAGATGGCCGTCAATAACTTTTTGAATAATGTTTTTCCCCATAGCTACCCCCTATTCTTTTCTTCAAACTTTAATTCTCTAATATAGTTATAGATTGTAAAGCGTGAAATCCCTAACTTGCTTGCCACCAAATCTATAGAGTCTTTTATCTGAAAGAATTTTCTTCTGTAAAGTTCTTTTACTATGAGCCTGTTTCGCTCGTGAGGTGGCAAGTTTCCTTTTGCCCCGGTGGATAGCAAAACTTCTCTAAAAATTTGTTTCATAAGTTCATCTATGGAAAGGGAACTGCTCTTTGCAACTTTTGCACCGAGTATTTTTTCGTGTGGAAATGTAGTGATATTATCAATAAATTCTTTGATGTTTGTTATTTTACTTATGTCAAAATTCATACAAATTGCTCCAATAAGTCTTGCATTTTTGTTTCTTATTGGTACGGTAACAGAGCGGAGAGGCCTTCCGTTGGGTACTACCCCTCTGTAGGGTCCAACGATTTCTTTCCCTTGCTTCACTATTTCTTCTATAATTTCAAGGCCCGAATCTGTAAGTGAAGAGCCGAGTTTTCTGCCGGTAACTTTTCCGTTTTCGATTGCAACAATTGAGCGTTCCATATCTTTAAATGAATGCAAAACAACTTCACAGTCATTTCCAATAAGTAAGGCAATTCCTTTTACCACCGGCTTTAGGGCTTCTATTATTTCTTCATCTGTTTTTGAAAACATGCTATCGCCTCTTATACAAAATTTTTTATGACCTTACAATTTTTTTAATACCAAGCTAATTATATACGCTTAAACTTTTGTGTCAAGCTAAAAACTATCCTGGCAAATATTTTAAAGATAATGAATAAAATAGAAGTAGAAGTAATAAGGCAATATACCTATTTATGTTGAATGTAAACACATTTTGGTACTGAAAGCAAGCTATTTGCAGTAAAATGATACTTCTTTTTGTTATTTTGAAGTTTACATTTAAAGAATTCCTTATTTTTGAACAGCACGTTTTATTGCCAAAGGTTTTTATTGCCGTGTATATTTTTTTTGCTTTGGATTTGCCGGGGACTTCAATAGTACCGAATTTCCCAAAGTCGATACGAGGCAATTTAGCGGCTTGTGAATATACCTGAAAAGTGTAAAATATAAAAAATATGGTGGCAAAAAAATGGATAATTATATGGATTATTTTAACGTTGCAATTAATGGGGTTCTCTATGATTTTGTGCAAGTCTATTACTTTTTATGGCACAAAACAAGTAGTGTTTCTTTATTGTTTACAGAATGCCGTGAATACAACTATCCTATAATATTTAAAGAAATAAAAGGAATTAGGTTAGGAAGCCTGCTTATGATATACATAAGAAAACGTAGTAATAACAATCTGTATATGCAAAATTTGGTTGGTTACCTATATTGTTGTAACGTTGTAAAAATGTCAAAATTAGGGAGCGAAAGCAATGATTAAAGATGATGAAATTGTTAACTTACATCCAATCGAAAGAATTATAAGAGTTGTGGTGGGTGCTTTGCTATTGTGGTTTGGATCAGAAGTCAACATTATAGCAGAGCTTTTTCAATCTGCTTATTATCGGCAGGGTACTTTTAAGTATATTTTTGCATCTATCGTTTCTACTCACCCTGATCTATATAGGGTTTTGGGGTGGACTTTGGGATTTATATTGATATTTACCGGTGCAAACGGATTTTGTCCTTTTTATAAAGTTCTCCATATAAATACAAATAAATCCAGAATCTCAAAGATGTAAATTTTCGCCTGCGTAATTTTAATATTGTTTATTGTTGAGGAGTGGGCTCTTTGCTTTGCATAACTGGGGAGAGGTTGTTTATTCAGAGATTCTTCGCTGCATTCAGTGTGACAGGGGAGAGGTCATCGTATATAATACTCTCAGTTGTATATGGATTGTGTGGAAACATATCTCTCGTTATACTTAGTATGTATGATTGGAGAT
>JALTHX010000162.1:0-2921 GCA_027076005.1 Caldisericaceae bacterium | reverse complement strand
GAGGAACATTGAAGAGTTCTTAAAAGGTCTCCATCCCTTTAGAATCAGGGTGGTCTTTCTAACTACACGTAATCCGGATTGGATTCCGGATTATGTGTATAGGTCTCAATCCCTTTGTAATCAGGGTGCTCTTTCTAACGGAATAGAGAAGGTGAGAATAATGGATGATTTGATTAAAGGTCTCAATCCCTTTGTAATCAGGGTGCTCTTTCTAACTGCAGCCATTTTTAGCATGCATAAATACAGGGCTAAATAAGCGCGTTTGGATAGTCTATACGAAACCTTTACAAAAATTTTAATTAAATTTCTCCTTTTGCCCTTCATTATTTTTAACCATACTAGACAAAACTTGTTTTTATGCCTGTCCGCTCGATGAGCAAAAATTTCGGATAATCTCAAGAAATGAAGGTGCATTTTAAGCAAAGATTGCTCAATTTTAAAAACATATAGTTTTCAAGGTACAATCCACTCAAGTTTTACCGTTCCTACTTTTTATATCTTGCTATTAAATTTATATTGTTAACTTGCCTCCATAATCTATAGGCACCATAAATAAGTTTATTTTATCCTCCCCTCTTTTAAGGAAACTGTTTAATATATTCCTGTCTTCTTCTTCGATTGCCCTATTTATGCCCTTTTCAAGTTCCATGTCTTTTACCAAGACATGATAAGCTTGAATACCATTTTGAGTTTCGTTGTTTCTCAGGATTGCTACTCGGAGCATTGACGCAGACATTGTCTTTCTGCCACCAGAGATGAGCATATAAATTTTGTGCGAAGGGGGAATTTTCTCCACTAAATTATTAACAGCTTTCTCAAACTTTATTATGGCTGCGCTTGAGTCTATATCCTTCACTCCTTCTACGGGAATACCTTGTATAAGCCCTTCTTTCATCAATCCTTTAATTTTGGATAAGTTTTGATAGATTTTATTGTTTTTGCCCGGATACACTGCGTATATCTTTTTGATATCTGCACGCTCTTTAAGTTTCTTATAAGCTTCTACAATTATACCGGGCGAAAGACCAAGCGATGCAACAAGTTCTGCTTTTGAGTGGAACTGGACTTCCTTATAATCTTCAAAATTTTCTTCCCTCCCATATATTCCTCTCTCTATGTTCATTTTTAGCGTATGAAAATCGCTTTTCTCTTCTTTGTCATAGTTCTTACCTGCGATACTTCCCAAAAGAGGGAAGCTCTCATGAAAGTAGATGTCGAGAACATATATCTTATCCCCTTCTGCATAAAAAAACGTTCTTACTGTGTTTCTTAAATCCCCTCTCCCTTTGCCCTTAAAAAATTTTGATACTTTTATGTCTCTTTTATGCCCGTCTACTCTTCCCTTAAACAGAGTTTTTATCTTGCTTTTGTTATTTACCTTTGCAGCATTAAAGAACATATTTAGATTTTCTGTTACTACTGAGAGCTGGGTACCATTAGCTGAAAGCTTGTGTAGAATCCTTTCTGCCTCAGGGGAAAGATACAGATGCCTAATCTCAGGGTAAGTTTTTTTGTGCAGCACATCACTGATAAACTCACCGTAATCAGTAAGCTCGCCGTCTTTTATAAGTTTTGCTTCTTCTAATAAGTCTAATTGCGCTTTGCCTGTACTTAGAAAACTTCTTAATGCCTTTTCGATATTTTCAAACGCACTCTTTTCCTGAGTCAAAGAATAAAAAGGCAACTCAATGAGATTTTGCGTAGAAGGGTCAGGGAGCATTACCTTTTCTCGTTTTTCTTCAGACATATTAAATAACTGTTCGATTGTATAAAATACATTTTCTTCCTCTTCTCTCTTGTCTATAATATGGAGGATTTTCTTTACATTTGGAAATAGCTGTGCTACCAATAAACCTACTGCTGATGTCCCTTTTCTTCCCCCGGCAATAGAAATATAGACCTCTTCCCCATTTTCTTGAGATTCTTTTAACGTTCCATAGAGATACCAAAAAAAATGATTCATGCTTTCCGTAGTATTAAAGTCCTTTTTATTGATTCCTATTTTTTCAATGGGAATGCCGAAATTATTAGTTAATGTGCTTTGAATAAGGTCTACACCTAAATTGATCATAGTTGCCTCAATTGGGTAGATTACTTTAATTTTGTCCAGTTTTACTCCATTTTTTTCTAAAAGGTTAGCAGTAGAAGTCACAACAACGGGAGATTCGCCTAATATAGAAATAAGGGTTGCCATAATTTATTATCCGTTTAATTCTTTAAGCGTTTTTTTGTGGTTTCTCTCAAACCAAATTTTGTCCGGATAACTGTAATTTGTATTTTTTTCAGGCGGGTATTTCCATATTTTCCTTAACGATTCGAGATTCACAGCCTTACTTTCTCTGTATGATTTCGTTTCAGTTTTTACATAATCTTTTAACAATTCTCCTTCCAACTTTTCTTCCCATTTTTCTTGAGATACAAAGCGATTCAAGAAATCATAAAATACAATACTTTCTATCTCGATCTTTATGCTTCCAAACCCTACTGGTTTTCCCATGCCGATCTTATGGCATACACCATCTTCAAGCACAAGAGTATAGATTAAAAGAGAAAGTTCCTCCTCCGTGAGGCCCTCAAAATCCACTGTGTTGTAAAACACGTTCCCTTTATTTAAAGGCTTTATTTTTACATTGTAAGGCTTACCGGTTCGATTACTAAATTTAATACGTGGTGCTTCAGTTATGTTGTTTGAGTGATAGTAAAATTTCCTCCCGGCAATTATATCCCCTTTCTCATACGGGTCTTTATAGAAGAATGCATGGTGTGGCTTTGGCGTGGAGAGAATCGGAAGGATAACGTCTCTATGAATCTTTGGGGGAGTTTCGCACTTCGCATCTGATATGTTTATTTTCCCCTTAAAGGATGCGTCCCTACTCTGCATGCCAAATATTCTACAGGTAATGCAAAGTTCTTTTCCCCTA
>JALTHX010000161.1:0-2929 GCA_027076005.1 Caldisericaceae bacterium | reverse complement strand
ATGAAATCGTTGTTCTCCGGATGCTCGTGGTCAATTATCGGAATGTACCTCAGCCCTCTCTTCTTTCCGAGGTCCATGGGGAGCGCTCCCTCCTTGAGATGGGCCAGCACATCCTTCAACCCCTCGGCTCCGCTTCCTCCGGACTCAAGCCTGAGCATCAGGCGCTCCACATCCTCTTCCTCAATCTCTATGCCGGCCTCCCCGGACAGCCTTCTGACCGCATCCCGGAGGACATCGGTAAGAAGCGGCTCCTCATAGCTCTCGCGCTCCAGTTCCCTGCCCGGAACATATCTCCAGCCAAGGGATTCGAGGGTTTCGATTATTGGCCTCTCGCATAATTCGTATTCGGTCATGTGGAGCCTCCTTTCTTATATTCGATCATCAATCTTTTCATTTTTTCGGCCAGCACATCGAATTGCTCAAATTTAGAGATTATCCATTTTGTTTCCTCAACTATTTGTGGAAAACTATCAACTATGCCCAAGCCGGGTTTATAGTCGCTAGGTTTTAGTGTGGTCTGCCTATCCACATATCTGGTAGGTGCTTCATGAATATAGGTTATACTTGCGAGAATATAAAGATTCGTAGTAGCGAATATTATGGAGTAAAAACCTAAAACGATGTCCACCATGTCCGAAAGGTCTTCATCATCAACCGGCATACCAACAACACATTTAATTATTTCTTCTAAGTCATATCCTTTTTCATATAATTTATTTTTGAGCTTTTCTACTGCCTCTCTGAAATTTTTGGTGACATCCAAAAGAGTATCAATCTTTTCTTTGTTTAGTTCAGCCAGTTCTTTTTTATTGCTATTTATGGCGTTTTTTGTTTTTCTTATAGCTTTTAAAGCCTTTTCTGGCTCTTCTTTTAAATCTTCAGGTGCCACAACATGAATTTTTTTTATATTATTGAGATATAAAGTTGTAATACTTTCTATTGCAGAAATATGTGCCATTGGACTTTTATGACCTATATTCTTAACATAAGAATAGTTGTAATGTAACATGGCCATAAGCCAGTATTTTGATAATTTCTCAATGCTTTGCTGAAGGTGATATATGGCAGAAGCGTATTTATCATTTTCATATAAAAGTTCTGCGTTTTCTAAATCATCAATTGAGCCGTGAAAAAACTCTTCTAATGCGTTTTTATCTTCTTCTGAAAACTGATATTTAACATCATCTATTAAAGATGAAATGAATTTTTTGTTTTCGCATACCATTTTAATCAGCTTCGATATTCGTTCATATTCTGAATTTTCCGATAGAAGATAATGCCCTCTTTCTTTCATATTTTCCCAAAGTTCACAAGATTCTTCAAATTCCTTCTTTATATCTATCTCTATCTCCATCTCTTCTTCGGCCCCCATCTAAGCCACCTCCTTCTCATCTATTTTTACCCTCTTCTTCCCTGTCAGCAAATCGTTCATCAAACCCTTCTTAACCCTCTCCAGCTTCGCCTTCCTCTCCTTCTCAAGAGCAATTTTCTCATCTACTGTGCTCAGAATCTCGGCTATCTTCTTCTGCTCGGAGAGCGGAGGGAGGGGGAGTTTAAACTTTCTAAGATTTGAAGCGTTTATATTTGCTTGACTCACTGCTCTCGTAGCCATCTTTCTTAGTCTTTCCAGAGAAAAGAGAAGATAGAAGGCCATAAACTTTGAAAACAGTCTTTTTTTGTCTGGTTTTATTCGGATGAGATAGGAAGCAAAAACATAATCACCGTCTAGCATGAAAATGCCGCTACGACCCACCAATTCATAGCTGTTGGTCCTGTTGATTAAGATATCTCCTTTTTCTAATCTATACTTCTGAAAAGTATTCTCGTCCAAATTCACATATCTAAGATTTACTGGCTGAACCTCCCCATTAATCAAACTGTCCATCTTAATTATTGGATACTGCCCTTCCTCGCTCATTTTTATAGAAAGTCCATACTGGAAGCCTTCCCCTACATCCCCCAGCCTCACCACCTCCCACTCCTCCGGAATCCTACCGATTTCTGTGTCCTTAAAGTCCGTGTGCCCGATCCCTTTCGTGAGAAGGTCCTGCATCAGCCCTTTCTTCAGCCTCTCGGCCTTTGCTATCGCCTCATCTACCTGCTGTATTGCGGAGTCCACGGAACCCAGTATTTCGGCTATCTTTCGCTGTTGGGGGAGAGGGGGGAGGGGGATTTTGAAATCTTTTACAATTTTGGCGGTCAGGTTGGCCTGTGTGGATTGCTTTCTTTGACGAAGCATTCTTTTTTTGGAATGAACAAGTGAATAATACAGATATTCGGTTATTGTCTCTGTCCCTGGAATAATGCCGAGAATTGCCTGATTCGTAGAAACAGGTATTTTGTTTATTGCCATTGAACCTATGCTTCCATAAATAGCTAAAAGAAGCGAGTTTTCAGGAACTAACCAAGCATTGGATGAGTTAAGCCCTTCTTCTGTAATATGTATTGCAGTATTAGAAAGATATTTTCCAGAGACGGTTATGTCTTCTATTTTTACAAAAGGAATGTTCCCCCCATAGTACTCTTTCCTTGTAGTTAATGGTGTTCCACCAGACTTTATTTTCTCGCATATTTCTTCAAGTTTTACGATTTTCCAGTCTTCGGGGATTTGGGTGGGTGTGTGGTTCATATTTTTCCCTCCTTGCGTGCTTTTTGGAGCGCTTTGATGAACTCTATGAATGTACCTCTACATTCTCCATAAAGTATATCATTGTATTTCTGCCATTCTTTTTCTTTTAGATTCAAAAGATGCACTTTGTTTCTTATACTCCATATTTTCAATAATCTTTTACGGAGATTGCTATCTATTATATCATTTTCAACAAGGATTTTTAGAGCCCTATTGAAGCCGGGGGTTCCATCATATCCACTTTTCAACCTACTAATAAGGGCATTTCTTTCTTCTTTGTTCTCAATGATTCTCTCGGCC
>JALTHX010000160.1:0-2936 GCA_027076005.1 Caldisericaceae bacterium | reverse complement strand
TTGTGAAAGAGGGGCAGACTGTATCTTTAGATGATAAAATGTTTGTAATAAAGATATGATAAAGACAGCCGATGGCCGTTAGCCGATAGCGAAAGGAAGCTGACGGCTGCCTGCTCACAGCTTACGGCTAAAAGATAAAGAAGAAAAAGAAAGGAAGAATTGGAGGTTAAGAAATAAAACAATGAAAAAATTGTTTTTTACTCAGGAAGATTTACAGGATTTTGATTATAAAACAGATTTAAACAATCCTGGGGAATACCCATATACCCGTGGCATATATCCTACAATGTATCAGGGGAAACTCTGGACAATGAGGCAGTATGCAGGATTTGGCTCATCAAAGGAAACGAACAGGAGATATAAATACCTTTTAGATGCAGGGCAGACAGGATTATCTGTTGCATTTGACTTGCCCACACAACTTGGGCTGGATTCTGACCATCCACTTTCAGAAGGGGAAGTAGGAAGGGTTGGTGTTTCCATAAGCACACTTTCTGATATGGAAACCCTGTTTGATGAAATTCCATTGGATAAGGTGTCAACATCTATGACAATAAATGCTACTGCCCCTATTTTATTAGGTATGTATATATTAATTGCTGAAAAGAATGGCATTGATAAATCTGTTTTAAGAGGGACAGTTCAAAATGACCTTTTAAAGGAATTTCTTGCACGAGGGAATTATATATTTCCTGTCGAGCCTTCTGTAAAACTTTCAATAGACCTGTGGGAGTATGCCATTAAAAATGTCCCCAAGTGGTATTTTGTTTCTATATCAGGTTATCATATTAGAGAAGCAGGAGCCACGGCATCGCAGGAGCTTGCTCTTACATTTAGTAATGCAATAGCATATATTGAATCTGCACTTTCCAGAGGATTGAATGTGGACACATTTTCTCCCCGTATATCGTTCTTCTTTGGTGTTCATAACAATTTTCTGGAGGAAGTAGCGAAATTCAGGGCTGCCAGGAAAATTTGGGCAAGGATAATGAAAGAGAGATTTAAGGCAGAAAATGCAAAATCTATGCAGTTGAGATTCCATACCCAGACCTGTGGCTCCACTTTAACAGCACAAGAACCGGAAAATAACATAATTAGAGTTGCAATGCAATCACTTGCTGCTGTGTTTGGTGGCACGCAAAGTCTACATACAAATTCTTATGATGAAGCAATAGGACTTCCATCTGAAAAATCCGTAAAAATTGCATTGAGGACCCAGCAATTGATTGCGTATGAGTCTGAAATCCCTGAAATCGTTGACCCATTAGGTGGTGCATATTATCTTGAAAAACTTACAAAAGATATAGAAGAAGAAACCTTATCCATTATGAAAAAGATTGAAGACAGAGGTGGTGCAATAGAATGCATAAATTCAGGATACTCTGAATCTTTGATTGAAGATAGTGCATATAAGTACCAAAAGGAGGTAGAGTCTGGAGAAAGAAAGGTAATTGGATTGAATATATTCCAGGAGAATGTGGAAATACCGCCTCCTCAATTAAAAGTGGACCCAAAAATTGAAGAGAAAAGAAGAAAAGAGATTGCGGGATATAAGGAAAATAGAAACAAGGAAGCATTAAAAGATACACTTGCCAGATTGAAAGATGCAGCAGGAAAACAGGGAAACATAGTGGAATTTATCATTGAAGCATTAAGAGCAAAGGCAACATTGGGTGAGATTACAGATGCCTTAAAAGAGGTATATGGGACTTATGATTAAAAAAGACAGGTAAAGGGTATGAGTAGCAAGTATAAAGGGAAGAAAAAAGTGAAAAATTTTAAGGACCTATTTGTATGGCAAAAAGCACATCAATTAGTGATTGAAACATACAGAAAAACAAAATCATATCCTACAAATGAGAGATTTGGATTAATATCTCAGATGAGAAGGGCTGCAGTATCTGTTCCAGCAAATATAGTTGAGGGCTTTAGAAAAAGAGGGATAAAAGATAAAATTAACTTTTACAATATAGCCCAGGCATCATTGGATGAACTACAATATTACTTCCTATTATCAAAAGATTTGGGATACTTAAAAGACGAAACTTCGTATATACAAATAATAAGAGAGGTTGAAAAAATGTTAGCAGGGCTTATAAAATCTATCAAAATTCAGGAAGAATAGAGGGGTAGTGTGAACAATTACTGTACAAGAAAAAATCCCTTGAAACCTTGCTACTTGATACTCGCTACTAAGAGGGGAAATGGAGGAGAATGGTGTTAAAGATTGACCATATAGGCATTGCAGTGCCATCCGTTGAGGAAGCAAAAAAATTTGTGAAGGATGCATTTGGGCTTGAAATGGAAGAGATAGAAATAGTAGCATCTCAAAAGGTAAAGGTAGGAAGGGTGCGATTTGAAAACATCATACTGGAGTTTTTAGAGCCTATTGCACCCGATAGCCCGGTTTCAGGGTTTATAGAAAAGAGAGGAGGTGGATTACATCATATTGCAGTTTCGGTAGATAATGTAAAGGAAAAACTTGAGTTTTTGAAAGAAAAAGGCATTCCTTCGATTGATAAAGAACCAAGGAAAGGAGCTGCTTATAACTGGATTGCCTTTCTTTCACCAAAAAACTCGGCAAAAACATTAATTGAACTTGTAGAAACAAAAGGAGGTATTGATGAAAATTGACACATTGGTTGTGCATGGGAAGGGGAAGACTGTAAACGATACAACAAGAGATATTGTTGCTCCCCTGCATTTAGCGGCCGTATTTAGCTTTGCCTCAGCAGAGGATGGGGCAGACCTATTTGAAGGTAAAAAAGAAGGGTATATATACGCAAGATTAGGGAATCCCACGCTAAAATTTTTAGAAGAAAAGATGGCGTTGTTAGAAGGTGGCGAAGCGGCAGCCACATTTGCATCAGGTATGAGTGCCATTTCAACAACAATTTTGGCTATGGCGAATAGTGGTGATAATATTATTGTATCAA
>JALTHX010000159.1:0-2956 GCA_027076005.1 Caldisericaceae bacterium | reverse complement strand
CAACACAGAACTACACGGAATTTGGAACACGGACTTGACACGGCGATCAGAGCACGGAAGCAATGCAGGGCTGCTCTGCTGTTTCCAAACATAGCCAGCATTAAAACTCAAAAAATCTTTCTTATTTCTGATTAGTCTCTTCTCTTCCAATAACTTGGCTATTTGGAATATGTTGTATCCTTCAGGGATTATCAGTTTTACTTCCGCCGGCATCACTAATCCATACCTAAGCTTTTCTAATATTTGCGGAATTGTCATAGCGGGAGAAAGTCGGTACTGCCCCGCCTTAAGGGTTATTTTACGGCCTAAGGCAATTTGCAATTCTTTAAAATAAAGCAAAAAATAAGAATTATTGCTAATTAATTCTTGTTTTTCTAAGTTTACAGCAATCTGGTGGACTGTTTCTCCTGGCGAAATGATAAAAATTTGAGGATTGTTATTTTGAGAAAAAGGGGTGTAAATTTTATGCTGGAGGTAAGCACTACCTCCAATCAGCAGAACCGCGATAATTAAGCAAATAAATAAAATTATCAATGATAGAATACCGGTTTTTTTCAGCTTTTCTCTGGCTTCTTTATATGTTTTTAATAAAATATTGCGGAATTTTCCGCTTTCAGCGTCCCAGTATTTTAATGCGGCTTTTATAATTCGATTCATAAATAATGATATCCTACATATCTATTGTCATTGTAAAATATTCCACATCATTGCAATATACGTCATTGCGAAGTATTTCGTCATTGCGAGGACCCCGACCTTGCGTCGGGGGGCGTGGCAATCTAGACTCTGTGGAATTATAACGTTTCTGGATTGCTTCGGTCCGACGTTACGTCGGACCTCGCAATGACGGACTAAGGGAAGCGTCATTGCGAGCGAGCGGAGCGAGCGCGGCAATCCATACGTCATTGCGAGGAGGAGCGTTAGCGACGACGCGGCAATCTAGACTCTGTGGAATTATAACGTTTCTGGATTGCTTCGCTGCGCTCGCAATGACGGACTATGCTGCTCATACTAATACTAATTACTAAAAATTAATCAATTATACTGTCATTAAAAATTAGAAATTAGAAATTAGACATTATTTTCACCTCTCCCCCACCACTCCCCCGTAACACAAATGGCACAAATAAGAACACAAATCTACACAGATAAAAATTTGCGTTGATCTGTTTTCATATTTGCGTCAATTTGCGTGTTGCGTCAAGCAACTCTGTGTATATAGCCATTGACCATGCCTGCGCCGGCGAACCGGCTGGATCAAAATGTTTTGCCGAAGATAATTCAGAAGCATAACCTAACGCGCCGCGCCACAAGATATCTTTTGTGGAAGCATCTATTATTTTCTCTACCCTGTCTTTAAATCTGTCTTTGTCTAATTTCAGCATTGCAATCGCGGCAATATTATTAAGCCAAAACCATGAATCACCATTGTGATAGCTATTTGGTTTTTCTCCTGTGTGAAAAGGAAGATATAATGGAGAATCTTTATCAACACTTGCCAAACCTCCCCAGTCTAACCATAAGGCCGATAGTGCTCTTTCAAAACACTTGGTCCACTCCTCCTTTGTTAAAAGTTGAGGATATAAATAATAGGCCAGAAAAAGATTGGGCCGAATCGTCCAATCATCTCTACAATCTGCAAGCATTGCTCCGTTCCAATAATTTAGGCGAATTTTGTCTTTTAAGGATTGCTCTGCCTGCTGATATTCTTCCTTTCTTGTTATTTGATAAGCTAAGCGGTAAATTGCAAGCTCTAAGCAATAATTTTCGATTGCACCTTGGCGACTTAAGGTATCCATCCACGAAGACTTTACGCTAATCTCACCAATCTCACGAATAGGCACTAATTCCTCTAATATTCGTGTCAATTCGTGATTATTCGTGTAGCTTTTTAAAGTTTGGTAGATAAGCCATAAAACACCATCTTGGCTGGGCTTAACAGATTGATTATATTTGCCACTTATAATCTGAGACAATCTCCTGTCTATAACATTCTTTGCTGCTCTCGGGTTAAAAGCCGATAATGCCTTCAATGAAATGGCTTCGTCTCTGAGCCAAAACTGAAAGAACCAAGGAAGTCCGGCATATAGGCCTAAGCTGTCGCCTTGTTTATTGTATACCAAGAGAGAGGCTAACGATTTCTGAGCCAAGATATAGGCAAGTTTCCTGCTTGTATTATTCGTGTGAAATTCGTGTTTATCCATATTGTCTAGGTAAGATTCGTGTTCGTCTGTGTTAGCTGTCGCCTGTTTTTCGGAGCTCCCCACGCCAATTATCAACCTGTCGGTTGTAATTTTAAGGGCATTGTAGATATAAACTTCATAGGGAGGCGACTGCCTTTTTTTGTCATAAGACGCTTTTTTTTGAACCCACTCCCCCACTTTCTCGTATTTATTGACTCCTGATAGGGAAATGGCTAAAAAAATGCTTTCTGTGAGATTATCTTGGTAACGAATAATTATATAGCCTCCCTGCTCATAAATTTGATAAAAACGGTTCCATCGAGGTAAAGCATATGATTTTCTAATATCTAAAAATAAATTAATCTCGCTAGTGCGAGATAGTTTATAAATAAAGCAATTTTGTCTATTTGCTAAATAAAAATCTTCGATTATATTATCGCTTCTTATTCTTTGAAGATAATGATCACTGCCTTGCCAGATATTTTTTAACTCTTTAATTTCACGGTCTGAATTAATTGTTATGTCATCAATAATTTTATAGATTTCTCCTTCAAAGCGAATAAACCATCCCTGATATCTGCTATAATCTTTGTTTCTGAGCCATAAATAAGCGCCAAGATTATTGGTCGTTAATAAGCTGGCGCCATTTGGCGCTTCTCGGCTAAGTTTATAATTATCAATTAAATGAGTCAGGCGCATATAGAAACTGATTATTAATTATTAATTACTAATTACTAAATTATTAATTACTAATTATTAAGACTGCTGATTGC
>JALTHX010000158.1:0-8805 GCA_027076005.1 Caldisericaceae bacterium | reverse complement strand
AATATACCTAAATAAGTCCCAGTACAAACACCTCGACATAGATCCCGATAAAAGAGACAAAATAAAGGATAAAAACTTATGTTTTTCCTCTTGACAAAGATCGTAGTATCTTTGATGAGGCAATTCAATAATTTGTACCTATGGATTTTATGATAAAATACTATTTGAAGTCTCAAATGTATTGGACTTATACAGATACTTGCCTACAAAAATAAGTTGTGTATAATAAGTAACAATATGAAAAAAAGAAAAGGACAGGCACTCATTATTGTAGTAATTATTATTGCAATTATTATAGCTGTTTTTGCGAATAGCTACACAACTCGCCTGCGTTATCACACTCAGGAAGAAACAGAAATTTATCAAAGGGAACAAGCACTTTATATAGCAGGTATAGGCGTAAACCAAATGATTTTCAATATAAACAATGGAACAACTTATAATGACGGCGATTCAATAACAAATAATGTTTCAGGTATCGGAACTTACGCAACGACTTATCATACACCCGACGACTCAGGTTATGGCGGCAGTGCGTATATAGAGTCGGTAGGCACTGTAGGAGAAATTTCGAGAAAAGTTTTTGTATCCGTTCAATTAGGTGGCTCAAGTGATGCTTTTAAGTATTGCTTATATACCTCAACAGGGGGTAGAGACGGTATAGCAGATGATTCTTATTTCAATAATTCTTTTTACGGTAACCCTTTTCTATATAACAAATCCCAAGCTGTAACGCCTTATCCAGACCCAAATTACTATAATAAGAATTACTCAGAAAAATACAAAGACCTTTCCAAAAAAGGGAATAATCCAAAATATAAAGTTGAGAGCGGTGATCTTGGAAAAGTTATTTATATAGAAACAAAAGACAATGCTACTTTAACAATAGATTTCGAAAAGATTTCACAGACATCGTTTAATCTCTCAATTATTACTAACGCAAAGAACGTAACAATAAAAAATCTTTACCCACGAGGAACTTCTTCAACCATAACATGGAGCGGAGCAAAAAATAGTAAAGATAATGATTCAGTCTATCCAGTTATCACACACTTAGGGACTGACACAACCACATTTGAATTTAATAATTACTATAATGCAACCCTTAAATTAAATGGCTTTATCTACACAGCCGGAGACTTGTATATGAATTATGATCTTTTGGGAATTATTCCAGTAAGTAAAGGTGAATTTGATGGAGAGGTTATCGAAAAAGACCCACAAAATAAGTTAGGCGGAGATGACGGAACAAGAACAACAATGAATTATGTAACTGACTATTACACAAATCCCCCTCCTCATTTCATAGTTCCGGGCAGTGTTACAAAAGTTCTTCCAGGCAGCTTCAGGGAGGAATACTAAAATGAGATTTAGAAAAAGAAAAGGAACATCATTAATAGAGGCTGCTGTTGCTATTGCACTTATTGGTATAATGCTTTTATGGGCAGCAAAGCTTTATTCAAACAGCTTGAAAAATACTAATACCACTTCCAATATCGAAATTGCGGCGCAACTTGCCTCAAAACAAATAGAGTATTTAAAAACCCTTGATAAAAATAACATCGATAACATAACCACGTCTAATAGCATTGTACAGTTTCCGCAGCCATACGATAAATTTGGATACAAGTATATAGTACCTCAAACTACACCCGACGGACAGCAAAACCCTACCGAACAAAATGGAGAATATATTAAATATATCGAGGTAGATATATACCTTATGTCTGATACAAGCAAACCGATTATAAAAATGGAATGCAACTTTTTAAGAAAGGAAAGCGATGGGACAGATATTGGTGTATAAAAAAAGAAAGGGGTTTACGATACTTGAAGAAGCAGTTGTTATTGCCGTGATTGCAATTCTCGCAATTCCTCTTGTAACCTTATTGAATCAGTCAATTCAAGCACAGATATACGGCACAAAGGATATAAAAGGGCAATACTATGCAAATTTAATAATGCAAGATTTCGAAAGGAGAGTAAGGCAAGCAAATTCAGGAAGCATAACAATAACAACAGGAAATCCTTACAAAGTAACTTTTACATATCAGCAAGCAGATAACGATGGTAAAAACCCTTCTACTGTATCCTACAGCTATGAAATTGATGATTCAAACACAGCAAATTCTTTATTTAAAAGAAACGGACAAGTTTTCCCCGTTGGGCTCGAAAAAGGAGTGATAAAAGATTTTAAAATTATTTCCCAAAAAACAGATACCTCGCAAGACCCTCCCTACTATATTGAAGTAAAAATTGAAACAAGTACCGGAACCATTTTGCAAAAAACAATTTATCTTGTAAACTATTACAAACAGGGGTGAAAATGAGAAAATATACAGGGATTAGCATAACAGATGAATTTATAAGAATTGCAGAAGCTGAAATAGAAAGCGGCAACATTAAATCATTACGCTTAGAGGAAATTCCGTATGAGAAAAGTGATTTAAAAGATGCTAAATTCATTAAAAAGATAAGAAGCATAGTAAAGAAAAGAAGGCTATATAACAAAGCATTTATCGCTCTAAACAACAGTGAGGTTATAATAAAAGATAAAATTGTCCCTCCTGTTAAGAAAAATGAAATATTTAAGCTCATCGAGGCAGAGATAAAAGATTATGCAATATTTAACCACCAAAACGTTTCTTTGGGGTTTAACGTTATAGAAAAAGCAAAAGACAAAATAAAAATTATCTGGGCAGGAACAAAAGAAGAAACACTCCTAAGCACAATAAAAACATTCAGAAAAGCAGGCATAAAATCTGCAGGAATAATACCGTCCAACTTTGCGCTGGGTAAGTTCGTAGGCACATTCTACGAAAACAAAGCCCCCCTTGTTATTATTAATGTAGACAACACCAAAACAACCCTCACCTTTATGGAGAATGAAAAGGTACTTTACACGTATATTCAGGACTTGGGAATCAAAGAAGCAACAAGCAATGATATAAATTTGAGAAATACCTGGCTTGGCAATATACTTACCACTATCACATTCGTTTCAAGGAACAGAAATTTATCCATCCAAAAGGTATTTGTTGTTTCACAAAAAGATAGTATAGAACCCTTAATTCAACTACTTTCCTCAAGATTATCATACCCAATCATTCCGACAAACTTGCCAGAAGATATATCGTTCAAAAATGAAGAAGACTACCTTAGGATGCAGAAAACAGGCGGAATAGAATTTGCCAAAGCCGTAGGCCTTGCCCTTCTTGGGGAAAAAGACGCAAAAGGCACATTATTCTGCGATATTTCGAAGCACGTATTAGTAGAGAAAAAATCTGTGGGAATTAAAATAACCACTACGATAATTCTTCTCGCTTTAATAAACGGAGTTGCTTTTTATTTCTATCCATACATAAACAATACTTTAATGAGTTTGCAAACAAATATTTCCAATACAAAAAATAAAATTGAAATTGCCTCCAAAGCTGCGGAACAAACAAATAAATTAAAAAATGAACTTTCTACATTAGGCGGGACATTATCCCAATACGAAACAGTAAAGAAAGATTTAAAAAACAGAAGCATCACCTCCGCATTGCTCGCCGAGTTAAAAGCTAAGTTACCTCCGGGGGTTTTTATAAATTCCGTTTCTTTAAATGAAAAAGGTGATATTGCCATATCCGGCACAGGCACAAATTACAAAACAGTTCTTGATTACGAAGTAAACCTTTCCAGCGCAAAATACATAAAAAATGCCACGATACACTCAATGTCAAAAAGTTCCGGCTCTGCTGCAACATTTAGTATGTCAGCATACGTTAAAGGGGCAAATAATGAAAAGAAATAAAAAGATAAATAAACTTGCAGTTTTTTTTACGATATCAATTTTAGAAATTGTATCAGTTGCAGGGTTTATCGGATATAAAAGCTATCTTATAGGAGAAAATGTAAAAACCCTGCATAAAGAGACTGCAACTCTGCAGGAAAAAACAGCCCTTGCGCAAGTTGCAAACGATTTGGAGCAACAAGTCTCAGAAAAAGAATCCGAAATAGAAAAGGATAAAAAATTATTCTTTGAGGATGTTTCCCTGATGAATTTTCTTAAAAATCTTTACGGCACGGCTTCTGTTTACAATTTATCTGTTAACAGCATATCGTTTGGCGGATTAAAAGATGCAGTAAATACGAATCTCTCTATAAAAATGCTGCCCGTAAGTTTATCAATTGTCGGAAATAAATATGATGATATTGTAAATTTTCTCTCCTTTTTAGAAAAAAAAGGATATTCTGTAAAACCTAATGCAATTTCCATACGAAATTCCCGGGAGATAAAAAAGCCGTTATCAGCAGGGGGAAAGGCAGGTGCAGCAGTGTCCCTTTCGCTTACTATTTATGTCCAAACGAACAGCACGGGAGGATGGAGCTACCAAGGAGGTGGATAAATTGAAAGAATTATTCTCAATTGCAGATACTTCGCTAAAAATTAGTGAAGAGCAAGAATTAATAAAAATATTACGATACGCTCTTGTAGTGGCAGAAAAAACTTTTAAACTAAAGAATGGGAAAATTTACACCATAAAAGATAGTTTAATCGAAAATGAACCTGTTGTAACTTCAGGAAAAACTACCCCAAATAAAACAGATTTTGAAATCTTCAAAAAAGTAATGGATAATAAGCAAACAATAGTAAGCAACTTAAAAACAACTTCAAAGTTATCAACTCCAATCGTCTCTTCAGGAAAAGTTATAGGAATACTGACCTTCAGCACAAGCAAAGAAAACCCGTTTAAGGAAGCCGACATTAAAAATGCAGAGGCGCTTGCAATAATAATCGGAGTTTCAATCACCCATATGGAACGAAATGAAATGCTAAAAGGTAAACTTAAGAACCTCCAACTACTGTATGAAATAAGTACAAAATTAAGCAAAACAATAGAGTTAGAAAAACTTCTGGAAACAGCAATCCAGCTAATAAAAGATACTTTTTCCTTCAACAAGATTGCAGTTTTGCTAAAAGAAGGTGCATTCCTTCGGATAAAAAAAGCATCTCGAGGTTGTGATAAAGAAGAAAAAATCAAGAAAGTAAAAATTAATATTAAAAAAGGCGAAGGGATAACGGGCACAGCAGCCAGCTCAGGCAAAACAGTTATTTCAAATAATGTAAAAACAGATAAAAGATATATAGGCGTAACCAGTGAAACTGAGTCTGAAATAGCAATTCCTCTTAAGACTAAAGGGAAATTGCTTGGAGTTTTAAATATAGAGAGCACACAAAAAGACAGGTTTAAAGATGAAGATAAAAAAGTACTTGAAGCTATCGCAATTGAAGTAGCTCTTGCAATAGACAATGCACTGCTTTATGAAAAAACAAAAGAGCTTGCTAAGAAAGACGAATTAACAAAGCTTTATAACTACCGTGCATTCAGAGAGGAACTAACCAAAGAAATCTCACGTGCGCTCCGCTACAACAAAAAGTTTTCCCTTGTCATGTTCGATATAGATTCCTTCAAAGAATATAATGATAACAACGGTCACGATGTCGGTAATATTGCTCTGAAAAAAATAGGAAGAATAATCCTAAGCAGCGGCAGAGATTTAGATTTCCCTGCAAGATTCGGAGGAGAAGAGTTTATTATAATACTGCCTGAAACAGGTAAAAACGGCGCCTTTAAATATGCAGAAAGAATTAGAAAATCCATAGAAAAGGAAAAATTCCCCGGAGAAGAAAATCAACCAAACGGGAAACTTACCGTATCAGGAGGAGTAGCTGAGTTTCCTACAGATGGCGATACGGCAGAAAAAATCATAAAATCAGTAGATATAGCAACATATAAGTCGAAGGGTAGCGGAAGAAATAGAGTCAATATGTTTAACAAAACTGAGGAAAAATAAATATGTATACCATAGAAATCTACACAACAGCTCATTCCGATATGGTAGATATAACGAATAAAATTAACGCTATTGTTGAAAATAGTAACATAAAAGAAGGATATTGCATAGTTTACGTTCCGCATACAACTGCGGCAGTTACAATAAACGAGAATGCGGATCCGTCTGTAAAAAAAGATATACTTTCGACACTAAACAAAATTGTTCCATGGAACGACAAATACACCCATATGGAAGGTAATGCAGCAGCTCATATAAAGGCATCTATTATAGGGCTCAGCCAAACAATTCTAATTCACAATGGTGCTCTTGTGCTCGGAACGTGGCAAGGAATATTTTTTTGCGAATTTGATGGGCCAAGAACAAGAAAAATATTTATGGATATTATCGAAAAATAATGTGAAAAAGCTACTTTTATACAACTCTACTCAGCTATATTACTATTAAAAAATGTTCAAAAAGTAGAAAGGGGAAATAAGATGAAAAATTTTTCAGATTTTGCAGCAAGAGTAATCGGCAAGAAGAAAAATGAGTTAATTACTCCGTTTGATATGAAAGTAATGACAAGAAAACTTGAGGAAAAGGGAAAAGATATTGTGCACCTCGAAATAGGCGAACCTGACTTTGAAACACCTGAAAACATAAAACAGGCAGGAATTAAAGCAATTCAGAAAGGATACACGCACTATGCGCCATCCCAGGGCTTGCCCGAACTGCGTGAAACCGTTTCAAAGTATATTTCTAAAACGAGAAACGTTGAAGTTTCAGGAGAGGAAGTAGTGGTTGTTCCCGGTGGAAAAAATATTATTTTCTATACAATGATGGCTTTATTAAAAGAGGGGGACGAAGTAATTGTCCAAAATCCGGGTTACTATCCATACGAAACGGATGCAAAGCTTTTTGGGGCGAAAGTGGTACCCTTGCCCTTAAATGAAGAAAACGATTTCTCCTTTGATAAAAACTATTTTAAGTCAATTATTTCACCACGCACAAAACTTATTATTCTAATAAGTCCTGCAAACCCTACGGGAAATATTTTTTCAAAAGAAGACATACAATTTATTGCCGAAGAGGCATTGAAAAATGATATCTATGTTTTATCCGATGAAATTTACTCAAGGATAGTATACGAAGGAGAATTTTTCAGCATTGCATCTATCCCCGGGATGAAAGAACGCACTATTATACTTGACGGATTTTCAAAAACGTATGCTATGACTGGCTGGAGGCTTGGCTACAGCGTTTCAAATAAAGAAATTGCTAAAATTTTTAACAAATTTCTCGTTTCTTCCAACTCCTGCACAGCAACTTTTACACAGCTTGCCGGAATAGAGGCACTGAAAGGGCCACAAGATGCGGTAGAGAAAATGCGGTTAGAATACAAAAAGAGAAGAGATTACATTGTAAACGAATTGAACAAAATAGAGGGAATATCCTGCAAAATGCCACAGGGTGCATTTTATGCTTTTCCAAACATAAAGTCCTTTGGCTTAAGCTCAAATGATTTTGTAATGAAGCTCCTGGATTATGGTGTTGCAACAATCCCAGGCAATACATTCGGAAAATACGGAGAAGGGTATATCAGGATTTCTTATGCAAATTCAATGGAAAATTTAAAAAAGGCAATAAACCGCATAAAAGCTGCAGTTAACTCTTTATAAATATTCTATGGGCAAGTTTTGAAATTTCTTTTTTTACAGCTTTCTCATCGATTGTGAGAATTTTTTTGTTACGCATTACCACTTTTCCATTTATTATTACCGTATCTACGTTGCCCGGATACATTGAATAGGCGATAAGAGAATAAGGGTTTGTATTGGGCATAAGATTTGCATTTTGTTTATCTATCAAAATTATATCCGCAAGAAATCCTTTCTTGAGAAGGCCTAAATTCTCAAAACCAATATTTTTTGCACCTTGAACGGTTGCCATTCTTAAAAGTTGCTCTGCGCTAAGCAGTTCAGGATTTTTAGAGATACCTTTTGCAAGGAAAGAAACTAACCGCATATCTTCTATCAGGGCAAGGTTGTTATTGGATGCAGCACCGTCAGTTCCTATACCGAGTGATAGCCCTCGCTCAAGCATTTTAGGAATATCGGGAATTCCTGAACCCAGCTTCAAATTGCTTTGAGGGTTTAATGCAACTCCAACATTGTTTTCCTTTAAAATTTTGTAATCCTCTTCATCTAAAAAAACGCAATGTGCAGTATTCACCTTTGCTTCAAAGAATCCTTCTTTCTCTAATCTCTGTATGGGTGTTTTTCCGTAGAGTTTTTTGAAATCTGTAATTTCCTTTTCAGTTTCATGCAGGTGTGTATGCACGAGAACACCCATTTCTTTTGCTCTCTTGCTTACAGCTTTAAGGAATTTCAATGTGCAGGTGTATGGTGAATGTGGGGCAAAGCTCGCCAAGATTCTTCCATCTGCAGTGTCGTTATAACGAGAAACAAATTTTTCTGCAAGCTTTAATTTGACAGTATCCATATCAAATTTCGATGTAAGGCCGAGGCCGAGGTTTGCACGCGCACCTATTTCTCGAACTGCTTTTGCAGAAGATTCCATATGAAAATAAAAATCCGCCACCGTGGTAACACCACTTTTTATAGATTCAATAAGAGCAAGCAAACTGCCAAAATATACATCTTCAGGCGTTAGTCGGGATTCTATAGGAAAAATTACATCGTTTAACCATTTGTGAAGTGCAATATCATCTGCTGCACCCCTCATTAACACCATTGCAAGGTGAGTATGTGTGTTCACAAACCCGGGCATTACAAAAAAATTGGAAGCATCGATCACTTCATCGAATTTAATATCGTAGTTTTTACTGCTTCCTATATAAAAAATGCGGGGGCCATCTATTACAATGTCTCCCGCATCAATTATACCTTGTTCAGTTAAAGTGAGAAGTGTGCCGCCTTTAACAAGAATCATACGTTTTCTTTTCTTGTAAGGACAAGTGGG
>JALTHX010000157.1:0-8805 GCA_027076005.1 Caldisericaceae bacterium | reverse complement strand
ATTCATCCGCAGCCGTTCTTTCGATGAATTCCAGAGCGCTCCACAGAAAGAGAAGGGAGAAAAAGAGAGCCCCCATGATGTTCGTTTTCGAGCGGGGGTCTATCTTCAGAGCATAGGCTACGAGAAAGGACAGAATTACCGCGGAGGTCAGGGACACGAGGGCATATATGCTGGGGAGGGACATCAATTAATCCTTCTTCCTTCACTATAAAAAATTTTCTCTTGAACTTCAGGATATTTCTGAGATAAACCCATAAAGAAGGACATAAATACATAATAAATGAAGACACCCGCTGGCAGTGCATACGTTAAAATTTGATAGTTTTGCTTATAACTTTACCAAAATTGAAGTCAGGTTTAACTTTGGTCGGAGAAAAATTGAAGTTGAGTTTAGGAATGGTAAGGATACAGGTAACTGATGCAGTCACTCATTCCTTGAGTTCTTCTATAATTCTTCCGATGTCCAGTTTCAAATCCGGAAGCTCTCTTGCTATCACATTCCACACCCTGCTGACATTTATTCCGAAATATGCGTGAGTGAGGACATCCCGCATACCTGCGATTTCTCTCCAAGGTATCTCCGGATGCCTTTCCTTTAGTTCCGAAGGTATGTTTTTTACCGCTTCTCCGATTATTTCGAGGCGCCTTATAACCGCATCCTGTGTCTTGAAATCCTCATAAAAATCCTCTTCGTCCATCCCATACGTATAGTCCTCTATCTTAATAATGGCCTCCGTGATATCTTCCAGAAAAACCCGAGGTTCCTTATTCACGTAAGCGCCACCTGATTCTCCAGTATCCTCTTTTTTATCGATGGTTTTATCGTTCCGAATTCCACAAGGTCTACCTTTTTGCCTATCGCATCCTCAATCTCAAGTTTAAGTCCCACGAAATCGAGGAGGCTCATATCCTCCGAAAGTTCCACCAGAATATCCACATCGCTGTTATCCTCCGCATCCCCGCGGGCATAGGAGCCGAATACGGACGCTCTCCTGACTCCCCACTTCTCCAGAATCGGAGCGACCTTTTCTTTTATTTCTTCAATACTCATCATACATGGATAATAGTATCTCCGTGCTTTTAAATGTTTCGGGGATGCGAGTAGAAAGATTGAAGGCGGGTTCAGGAAGAGTAGGAATAATTTGGCGAGAGGAAAATAGTTTATCTCACCCTAGCCCCCTTTGGGTAGGAAGGATAATGAAAGATTTAAAGGGAAATAAGCGATATAGAATTGATATAACCCTTTGGGAAAGTTATGGGAATGAGTTCATTATAGTCAGAAACATAACCTTCTAAACTAAGGATGCCTCTTACTAGCAGTCTCCGAGCTGACAATATTCGTATTACCTATAGCATAAGTTAACAAAGTCAGGTCGGAGACTATAAATACACTGCAGAAAGAATGATCAAAAGGAAAAAGCTCTAGGATGTAAGAGGCGAAGTTTCTGTCTATAGAAATTCGTGGAACATACCAACTAAATTAAGAGTATAACTGATTTATAATTTTATAGTGAATACAAAAATCTTTCATTGGACATTTTTCATGTAGGGGGTTCCTAGCTTTACACACTTTTGCTGAGAAATCTAAGATCGCCAAGTTAAAATTTCTACCTTTTCCTTGAGGTATTAATGCAGACACAGTTTCCCATAGGTGATTATCATTCCTCCCCCTCGCTTTCGCTGTTTTTATCGAAAAGACTCTCTCTATAACCCTCAGCACATTTGTATCTAATAAAGGAACATCCTCATTATATCCGAAACACAAGACTGCGTTTGCAATATAATCACCAACCCCATAGAGATGTAGCAACTCGTCTTTCTTTTTAGGAACCTGTCCCCCAAAGTTTTCTGTAATCTCTTTAGCTATTTTGATAAGGCGTTTAGACCTGTTATGTAGCCCCAATAAAGAAATCTCTTTTTCAACTTCATTGACATTTGCTTTGGATAAAATATCTGGTGTTGGATATTTATTGATGAATGTGGAATATACTTTTTCAACTTTTTTCGCATCAGTTTTCTGAAGCATTATCTCCGCTACTAAAATATGATAGACATTTGAGGTTTTCCTCCAAGGAAATTCTCTAAAATTCTTTTGATGCCATTTTAAGAGTTTCTCGACGAAGATTTTTTTCATATCGTCATTAATTGAATACATTCTATCCTCTCTTTATTACTCGTTTTAACTGCATACCGACGGCTTTTGCAAGAAGAGGAGGAACGGCATTACCCACTAGCTGTTGCATATGACTTATTAAACCATTTGTAGCATACCTTGCAGTAAAACGGTAATTATCTGGAAATGACTGAAGTCGCGCCGCTTCTCTAACAGTAAGAAGCCTGTTCTCTGTGGGGTGTATTAGCATCGCTTTTCTGTAATTTGCTACAGTAACAGAAGGTTTAGTCGGATCCAATCTTCGATAGACGCTTTTATGATCTACTTTGATAACTAGCTCCTGAGGGAGCTCACCTTTATCAATTAAATCATGCAGGCTTTCTCCGGGTCCAATATGTGCTATTCTTTCGATTACTTTTTTACTATTTCTGGTTGTAACATGGTCATAAACTCGGCTACATGTACCTCTTATTCTTTTCTGATACAAAGAGTTAGGCTCCCCCGCATATTCCATAATCGACTCCCCTACAGCACTGTTTCCTAGGGGGGGGAGGTCCCCCATAATTGCGTCCCCCACCGTAACAAAAGACTTTTTTCCGTTTTTCCCATGGGTTGGAGTCGGAGCTTTAAAATTATCGGAAGTCGTTCCAACAATAAAAATTCTTTTCCTATTTTGAGGCACTCCATATTCTGCCGCATTTAATCTAAGAACCTTCAAAGAGTATCCCAACCTGTCGAATTGCGAAAGTGTTTGTTCTAAAAACTTACCACCCTCAAAAGAGGCAATACCCATAACATTCTCCATAAGAAAGGCTTTTGGACTGATTTCATGAACAGCTCTTATAAATTCGCTTACAAGTTTATTATTTATATTTTTTGGATTTCTTGTTTTAGTATTTGCGATAGAAAAACCCTGACAAGGCGGCCCTCCAGCTACCACATCGATATCATTTTTATTTAGTCTCATCTTATTCAAAATATATTTAAATGACCTAATCTTGCGAATGTCTTGTAGCAACACCATAGTTCGGCGATGATTAAACGTATACACAAAGTACGCATCTATACTATTTTCTACTCCCATAGGGATGTCAAAACCGGCCATTTCTAATCCTTTACTCAGGCCTCCTGCACCACTAAAGAGATCTATTGCTATGGGTTTTCTTTTTTCCGTTAGTTCACCCCCGAATTTATGATTATTTTAGCCTCTGCTAAGCCTTTCAACATCTCTTTAACATTTTTAGGTAAATAGATTTCGCAATCACTAGTCACACTTACAGGGCCTTTGTACAAATCTGTTTCATCTTTGCCACAAATAGATATAGAGATTGGTTTTCCATCATGTATCTCGAGATTATCTGCTATACGTTTTGGAATCTTAAGCAATGATATTTGTTTTCTTCTCTTGGGATATATCCACCAATAATTTTCTTCGACTTGGCTCATGATTCCACAACATTCTCTTGCTATTTAAGATTTTTCTAATATAACTAGAAATAAAGAAACTAACTGTGCGAAGTTGGGGGCACATTGATGACTTAAAGCTCACATTCTTTTTAACAGTAAATACCTAGAGAATATAGCTTATGTTGCCAATATAGATGTACATGCCTCATGTATGAAAAAGAAAAAACCGAAATACTTATATATGCATGATGTATACTGTATCATATGCGGTATATAATCGATATTCCAAAATGGTTGGATATAAAAATAAAGGGCATCCTTTCCAGGAATACCTGCGATTATAGTGGAATCAATGAATTTATAATTGTAGCTTGTGAAAATCAGCTAAAACTAGATGCTATTGTGTTGGATAGAAACAGGACAAATCAAATATATACTGCAATAGCTCAAAAGACGATTAGAAAAGATGTAACACCTAGGGAGGAGTCTGAAGAACTCACATTCATCCCTATACATACACCTACTGTAGCTCCTGTCAATCCTAAGGACATAGAAACTTTAGTAATATGGGGTCAGATAAACAGAATTTTTCCTGTGAAATTGGCAGTGCGAGTTTTGGCAAACATTATCAGAAGAACTGGAAAAAATAAAATAGAACCAGAACTTTTCGAAAGAGAGGCTCCAATAGTTGCTCGGAATTTTGGTCTGAAATTATCTTCTATCGATAAACAATTTATGCGGAGAAGCGGTAAAAAACTTGCGACTGGACTTCCAATTGGAAAAAAAGAAGAACTTTCTAAAAGGAGATATGTGGCCCACTATCTAATACATCAAACAGGAAAAAGAAAACTCATCGGCGCTCTTGCAGATTTAAGACTAGCGAATATAGAGGACGGTAAAGTAGGTATTACAGATGCTGGACTCAAATTCGCTCAATTAAGAAATCCGCTTCTTGAACAAGAGGTGAATAATCCTTCCACTCCACTTTCTTCAGATGAGATATCATTATACTTGGATTTAATTCATACTTATCTTCCTAAAGAGGAAGAATTCATGAAAATTATTTTAAAGACAATCGAAGGAGGTGAGCCCCCAAGAGATGTTTTTCTCAAAAATGTACAACAGTATTTGGCTCTTTTGTGGAATAAAACACCTACAGAAGCAGTTGCAAACACGATGAGGTCAGGAGCGCTCAGCAGAATGTGGGAACTCAGACTAGTAAAAAATGAAAAAAAAGGTCGGCGGGTTGTGTACTCTATAACTGATGATGGGAAAAACTACTTGCATGGCGGAGGAAGATGATATGGAATCGAATAAGTATGTATCTATGCCTCAAAATGACATGGAACAGCTAAATCAAATAGCAAGAGAATATGAACAAGATCCAGCTAAAGGACTGTCTCATGGAGTTCAAAAAGATGCCATTCAAAATGCAGTGGGTGCTAAGATAGGGAAAAAAGAGCCAACCGCTTATAAGGATTGGAAAGTCACATTCAAGCTTATGAAAATAAATGAAAAATATGCCCTTTCATTTTGGGATGAGGGGACGACAGGTTTGACTGGAGATATACTTACAGTTGAAGAAATCACCCAGCGCTCTGGAAGCAGAACTCTGGGACCAGACCAAAGATTAGGAAGATTCTTAACAAGATTTGAATCGGGAGGAAATACTGGCCCAGGGAGTTTCGGCCGCGGTAAACTTATATTTCAGGCCGCATCTAACACAGGCCGAATCATATGTGATTCGCTTCGGTATGATGACCATAAATACATTGCTTTTGAAAGAAAGATTATAGGCACACAAATAAAGCAAACTTCAATCCCCTATGAGGATAGAGCTGCAGAGAATTTCATCAAAGATGCCACAAGCGGAACTTTAAAGCCACTGACACGCCCCGGAACTCGGATAATCATACTTGATCTTAAGGATGAAATAGTAAACGCTATCAAAATTTCATTTAATGACCCTAAAGGTGGAGACTATTCAGATTCATTCATTAAAATGATTGAAGAGACTTGGTGGGAGATTCTTTATAGGTTTAATGCAAAAATATATTTGGTATGGGGTGAGCGAACGTTACAGGCCAGAGTATCAAAAGAGTTAAAGGCCATTCTTGAGGCAAAAGATGGGCACGGCAAATGGCGTACTTATACCAAAAAGAACTTTAAAATTGTAATTGGCGGCGAGCAGTATCTAGTTAAAGAACTCAAATTTGTTGTCTCACCTCAACCCATAAACGAAGATTTACGCGGCGTATGGATTCAAAGAAAGAGGATGAAAGTAGGAGTCATGAAAAGGTTGGAACCGCATCATTCAATTAGGAAAAAATTCAGCGGTTATATTGTTCTTGGGAAAGAATTAGAAGATGTGATGGAAAATGCTGAAGGGACAACTCACTACAGCTATAGTTATGCAAGAAAGGGACCTAAACATCTAAAAGGCTATGTTGAGACTGAGTTAGAGCGTTTTCAGGAGAAAATAGGATTGCACTTTTCGAGCGGAAAGCAATCTGAAAAGGAGGATATGTATGAAGTGCTCAAAGATGTGAATGAATTTGCACCAGAACTGGGGCTGATAACCGATTCTTTATCCCGAGGTCTAAAAAGGAAGGGGGTCACAATAGAAATAGTCTCATTCAATCTTCCAGAAGAGAACACCGTTGCAGTTAGTGAAGGAGATAAGATAGGCCCTATTATCATGAAAATAACAAACCATAAACCAAAAGAATTGAACAGTTTGAAAATTATCGCAAAAGCAACTCAAAAAGAATTTGGGAACGCAAAAATGATATACAGTGAAGAATTTCGCATGCAGTCAAATTCCAGTGAAAGATTCACTATTGATGCATTCAGCCTTTCTCTATCTGATTTTGATCCCGGAGTTTTATCTCTTGATTTTCATGTTATTGAAAATAATACTAACAAGATATTGACTCACACCTCTCGTACCATTTGGTTTGAAAAAGAGCCGCCAAAACCGCCAAAAAAAGAGGATTCCTTTACGCTCGAGATATTCCCCCCAATCTTCCCTCACCCCAACTCCAGACGTGTCGAATTAGAAGAGTCTATTCTAAATATCGGTTTCAAAGTTTCTAATAATACAGTTTTTAATATAAAAATAAATGCAGATTTACTCGTCCGAAGAAAGAAAAACCCAAATGAAATATTACAAACAATAGCTAGCGAGCGAGGGGCTGTCCTCTCAAAGTTCAGTGATAAAGTATATGGCTGTGATTCCCTAGATTTTCGCAGTGAAATTTACGGTGATTTAGAATCTTTGGAGAAAATTCCTGAAGAAAGAGAGTGTGAAATATATTTCAGCATAAGAGCGGCTGAAAATATCCCTACTTTAGACCTAATAAGAGGAGATATAATATTTAAAAGAAAAATTCCCTTTTATTTTGAAGTAGATCCTCCGGGAAACTCTGTGTTTAAAGAACCAAGAGATTGGGCGGCCCCCCAAGATGGTAGGCGTTCTAAATACAGTGGCACTATGGAGACTGGTTTTATATTCTATTTAAATGTTGAGCATCCATCTTTTTTGTTCGCTAAAGAGGCTGGCGAAGATGTTAAACGATATTATATCCGAGAAGAAATGTTAAAGCAGGCATATGTGATTGCAGTTGAAGAGGGAGAATTTCGCGGCCTTGCAAAGGATTTCGAGGAAGACTTAAAAAGCAAATCTCTCGGTCCTGCCGAAGCATTTCTTAAGATAGAAGAACTTATTGGAAAATCTCTCCTAAAGGTGGGATGATTATGGCTATTCTTATCGAATATGATAAAGATGGAAATGCTATCTTTCGGTCATTAAAAGGCATTGGAACCTCTGCCGAGGAGAGAGAGAAAGCATACAGGTTAGACAATCTCCTAAAAGTCGAAATGAAAAAACTTGATAGAAAGCTTAAAAAAATAGGCGCTAACCTAGGACCCGGAAGTAAAAACAAAGTAAGACCGTATTGGGAGTTGGGCAGACTTCTAAGAAAAATATTTGAGGAATCAGGACTAGTAATTCCTGAAGAAAAATCTCTCTATCTGGTCGGTGCTCGACAACATGTGCCACTCTATCTGTTAGCAGATGATCGAAGAAACGACAGAAATCATTTAGAGTACTGTTTCAGACTCGGCTGGTACCCCAAAAAAGACGCTTTGAAAAGAAAATGGAGCGAGTGGGTAAATTTGTTTGATAGGCCTTCTATTAACCAAGAAGAGCGGTTTGAAAAGTGGGATTTAGAAATGATTAAAAAAGGAGGAGAATATCTAAAGCGCAAAAACACGCGTTTATTCGCCCAACTTCTGACTTCTATGCTGAAGAATATATACACAAAAGATCTGTCCGATGAAGAGCTTACTAGATGTTACGATGCTACGTGGTTGTTCACTGAAAAACTTATGGAAGAATATCGAGAAGAAATCAAGAATAAAGAGTTCAAAGCGACAGTTAAAAATGCAATTCTAAAAAATAGGAATCTAGTCGGGATGCTCATAGAAGGCTCTCTCTTACCTAACGAATTTGCTAATGAATTGATAAAGATAATAAGAATTCAAGAATTGCACATAGCATCCGTTTCCTCCTAAATGGACTGCTATCTGAGCATTTTCGTTGCTTTTTCTCTATCTCACCTTCGCCCCATCCTCCATCTCCCTATCCGGCGCTATCACTTTTCCGCCTGCGCTCAGCACCACCGCTTTTTCATCTCTGATTATCACGGCCGCCGGCCCTTCGTATTCCTTTATGTCTTCGCTCAGGAACTCCACGGGATATTCCTTGTCTCCATGAAAGATATTTTCTCCGATGGTTCCGACCGTTATCTTATTCTCGGCGAATTTGGAGTATTTCAATTTCTTTGCAGGTCCTGTCCCGTCCACCTGAGTCCCCGGCTCCGCATCGCTTGTCAGGCATGCGACCCTTTCATCATGGTCTGCGGCGAGAAGCATTCCCTGCGATAACTGCCCTCTCAGCTTTGCGGGCTCAAGGTTGGCCACGACGATTATTTTCTTTCCCGTGAGCTCATCCGGCGAATAGTACTTCTTCAGGCCTGCCACTAGCTGCCTCGTCTCCTTTCCGAGATTGACTCTGAGAATGTAGAGCTTGTCCGCATCAGGGTGATTGCGCACTTCCTCCACGAGCCCAACCCTCAGGTCAAGGCCGTCCAGCGGCGACTTCTTTTCCTCTATGCTTATCTTCGAGAACAGCGGAGAGTGCTTTTCAATCCTCTTTCCGGTCTCGAGCGGTTCGACAGCCCTTTCAAAGCCGTATTTTTCTATGGGCTCCTCCATTCCGAGAT
>JALTHX010000156.1:0-2961 GCA_027076005.1 Caldisericaceae bacterium | reverse complement strand
AAATTAAATACGCCATATAAATCACCTGTATCTCTGGAAAAGAAAATATTAAGGAGAGACCTGAAAAAGTATCTTCCTTTGAACTTTCACCCTATTATAGAAGAATTATGAAAGCAATGGAACTTTTTAGAAAACTTAAAGAAATTAACAGACCTTTTTATTCAATCTCAGACATTGAGAAGATTACAGATTCCAATAGGGATGCCCTTTATGTAAAATTAAACAGATGGGTGAAGATGGGAATACTTGAAAGGATAGGAAAGGGATTGTACATTCCAGGAGGGGAAAAGATTGAGATTGAAAAAATTGCAATGGAACTTTATCCTCCCTGTTATCTTTCTTTTGAATCTGCACTTTCCAGGTATGGAATACTGAACCTTATTCCATACACCATTACTTTTGCAACCACCCGAAAGACAAAAAGGTGGATTATAGGGAAAAGAGAACTAATCTTCCGTAAGATAAAAAAAGACCTTTTCTGGGGATATGGGGTTCAGGGAAAGATTTACATTGCAAGTCCTGAAAAGGCATTTATTGACCAGGTTTACCTTTATCTCAGAGGAAAGGCACAAATTGAAAAATTCCCTCCTTATGTAAAAAATTTCATCAAAAATATTGGTTTTGGTGTATAAGTTCATCTCACTGATAAACTGGGAAGTAAGAAGTAAAAATTCGTGAAGCGTTAGGCGTAAAGCGTTAATCGTAAAAACAACAGACAACGATGCATTGACACGGTCAATGCACTCCAGACACCCTCCCTTGATGTCTACCTGTGCGTGTCCGCACGCAGACAGGAGAGGGATTAAGGGAGGGCATCCTTTTTCCTGTCATGCTGTCATGCTGAATTTATTTCAGCATCTCTCTTTTTCCCTTCTTCGCGAAAGTGGAAAAGCTGATAGTTTATGACTGACCCCAATAGAAATAACAGGCTTTCCAAAGGAAATATATTTCTTACTAATCCATCCCTTTAATATAGGTGAAACCTGAACATAATAATTATCACCTTTTTCTGTCAAGATTTTCACTCTGGTTGCAATCGGAAGTCTTGTAATAACCTTACCCGCGGAAGATACAATCGGAACATTGTCTGCCTTTGTGAATAAATATGTACCTTGGGCAATTGAAACCCCTGAGGGAACCCAACCATCCCAACCCAACTTAACCCCTGCATAAAAACCACCTATTGATTCATCTGTAGAGTTATTATGTATATTCAGGAAGCCTGCTTCAACACCTTTTAGCCATAGCCAAGGCCAAGAAGGAAATGTCCAATCAATACCTCCACCGACTACAATCCAGGACATAGGAATGTTATTGAGGTTTACTCCCCAACCGCAACCTGAAACAAAAAGGTGAAACACAGCAGGATAATAATACATATTATCAGAGTGTTTTATCTCTGACAATGGCACCATAAATCTGAGATAGAGGGGGAACATCGCTTGAGTCTGCCAGCCTTTTTCATAAAAGCCAACAGCCTCAATGAGCGAAACACTAATACCAACCCCAGGAACACCCTTTCCTTTTCCACCTCTACCTATGGCTAAGTTAAAGACTTCTCCACGATATGCAGGAAAACCACCTACTCCACCAACAAGAGAACCATAGCGCCATCCCCTCCCCACATACTCATCTCCCCACAGCATTGCAGGGAGCAAAACAACCAGCATCAATATATATTTTTTCATCATACCTCCTTTGTTTGCTTCACAAACAATTCAAAATAAATAGTTAAAGGTAAAAGGTTAAATGTTAAAAGTAAAAAATTAAAAAGAAAGTATTCACTCTTCCCATTTACATTTTTTTAATCTGCAATTTTCAACCTTCAACTATTTCTTAATATCCTTTCACCTTTTTCCTTTCACATTTCACGATTCACGCCTTACGCTTTACGGTCTTTATCATTTTGCACTTTTCAATCTTCATTTTCCTGTTGCCTCATTCTTTCGTTATCATAATAAATTAGGAGAAAAAATCAAGAAAAAAATGAGACCCTTCGTTCAACTCAGGGTGACAGGAAGGGGTGTCATTCTGAGCGAAGTGAAGTGCCGCAGGCATGAATGAGCAGTAGCGAATGAATTGCCGAAGACGTGAGCGAGCGGTAGCGAGCGAACAATCTCTCCTTTTTTAACTATGCAGAGGCAAGCCTCTGCACTCCAATAAGCAAAAAGTAAAAATAGGAAATAGATTATAAAAGTCTGTGAATTTCCTCATCTGAAAAACCAAGCTGACGAAAAACTAATTTGGTATATTTGGGAGAAAGGGCTTTTTTATTCATCACAACAGGTGCCCTGTAAATTTCTCCTTCCTTAACCCGTTCAAAAATAGCATGACTTGTGCCTTTTTGTCTAACAAAAATTGCACCACCTTTCTCTAAAAGACGCACAAATTTTTTGCTGGACATCTCAGGGATTTTTTTATACACCTGCTAAAACCTTAAAAGATATGTTTTCTGAATACGACCATTCTGGAGATATTTTGATTAATTCTACATCTTCAACAAGAAATTCATGAAGTGTTTCAGTAGAAACAGGCTTTATCTGGTCCTCTAATCCTTTTTCTTTCATATAACTGAGATACTCAGTGCAAGCCTCCTGAAGCATCTTTTTTGCCTCTTCAAGACTCTCTCCCTGACTGGAAACATTTAGTTCCAGGCATAAAGCCACATAATGGCTACCTGATTTTTTGATTAAACCTGTTAATTGCTTTGGATATGTTTTCACTGATTTATCTTTTTTGCCAGCCATCTTGCCTCCTTTCTTTTCTTATATAATAAAAAATTTTTTTCTGATTGTCAATATTTTTTTAATGGCAAGGCTACAACAATAATTATACGGTTGAAACCGTGCCTACATTAACGAGGCATTCACACGGAGAATGCACTCCAGAATAATGCGGAATGCGGAAGTGAGAATGCGGATTTAACAAATAACTACGCATTGACATGGTGAATGCACTCCA
>JALTHX010000155.1:0-8844 GCA_027076005.1 Caldisericaceae bacterium | reverse complement strand
ATATAACCGTTGAGATTCTTCACAAAAGCGGCTCTACGATGACGGAGAAATGAGAAAAGAGGGCTCTTCCAAACATAGCTCAAGATGGCAAACCGCAATCGTCACCCACTACGCCCAAATCTTAAAAGAGAATTTATAAAGAATAAAAAAGCAGTTAAAAATCTATGAAGGAGGACTTTTAAGGGACTCCTCAGGCAGTTTTGCTTCCCCCGCTCCGAATATCGCAAATTTAGCACCAATGGGGCCTATTGTTTCAAAAACTACGACCGAAGAAAGAATAGTTGTAGGGATAAAGGAAAGCTCCGGAAACATTGTATTTATAAGCATAGCAAACCCGATTGCGACACCGGCTTGAGGGAGCATTGCAAACCCTAAATATTTTTGAACCTTTTTGGGTGCACCTGCGACAAACGCGCCCATACCGGACCCTACAACTTTTCCAAAACTTCTTAATATCACATACACAATGCCAATAATACCTATTTTAGAAAGAAGCCTTACATTCAAATCCGAACCTGCAAGAATAAAGAAAAACAAAAGAAGAGGGGAAGTCCACGTTTCAACAGAGTTAAATGTATTTTCCACTTTTCCGCCAAAGTTTACAAAAGTTGCACCAAGGGCCATACTGCTAAGCAACGGGGAGAGTTCAAACTGCCTGGATAACCCTGCCGTAATTAAAACAAATGTAAAAGCAACAATCATCCTCTGATCTTTTAACTTAAAATAATGCTCTGCCTTAGAAAGAATAAATCCCATAGCAGCACCTACAATTAGAGAAAGAAAAATATCTTTTGCCGGATTAACAAACACAAATAAAAAGCCTACATGTTCCCCTTTAAGTAAGACACGCACCACAGAGACCGCTATGTCAAATAAAATAATTCCTACCGCATCGTCAAATGTTACAGCCATAAGGAGGTAACTTGTCAAAGGGCCAGCTGCTTTGTATTCCCTTACTACCATAAATGTTGCGGCAGGTGCAGTTGCAGCAGCACAAGCTCCAAGTAAAAAAGCAGTGGCTAATGGATAAGGCACATGGATTAAACCTATTTTTGCAAGAAGTATGGTTCCAGTTGTTACAGTGACAGCAGTAAGGGATGATTCGAGAAACGACACCCATATTGCTCTTGTCCCTACTTTCTTAATAGTTTCCCATTTAAAAATATCGCCTATAAGGAAAGCGATAAACGCCAGGGAAACAACGGCAATCAAATCTTCTATTCTCTTGAGGTCAGGGTGAATGAAGCCCGAGATGGACTCACCCAAAAGTGTTCCTACCACCACATACACAAGTACCCGGGGAAAGCGAAAAATTTTCAGTACTTTCGCTGCAACAATGCCAATGAGAATTACTAAACCCAAATTTAGTATGATATCCATTTCTTCCCAACAATATTTTACACTTCTTAAATGGAAATACAAAATGAATTTTCGATTTTCTTCTTTAATCCATATAATCTTCTTATGCTAAACGAGAGATACTTTGTAAAAAAATTTATATTCGGAAATGCGGCAGTTTTTATGTTCACATTCGGCCCTCTGGAAACAAATTGTTACTTTTTTAAAAGTGAAGGGAATGCAGCAATAATAGACCCGTCAATATTTTATAAAAATGAAACCGAATACTTTGTAGAATTTATTAAAAGTCAAAAAACAAATGTAAATTATATAATTAATACTCACGGACACTTCGACCACATTGCAGGAAACAACACATTAAAAAATACTTTTCCAAATGCAAAAATTGCTATTCACATTTTGGATGCACCAATGCTTACTTCTCCTCGGAAAAACAAATCCGCCGAATTCAATTTATTGGTAAGCTCAAAAAATGCAGATATTTTATTAAGTGACAGAGACCAAATAGAAATAGGGGAAAGTACGTTGGAAGTGCTACATACGCCGGGACATACAAAAGGAAGTATATGTATGAAAGGCAAAGGGTCTATTTTCTCAGGGGATACAATTTTTGCAGGAAATGTAGGAACAGCAAAAGGCTTTAGAAATGCATTTCACACTATGTTAAATTCTATTAGAGAAAAAATACTTACATTGCCTAATGACACAATTATTCTTCCCGGCCATATGGGAGAGAGCACAATCGGGGAAGAAAAGCAATATAATCCTTTTATACAAAAATAATTTGGGAGGAATAAAATGCCACAGGCAAAAAAATTCACAGAAAAAGAATACCACAAAAAATTTGCAGTAAATACTTTTAACGAAACGCGGAATTATTTGGGGAAAACGGAATTAAGCAAACAAGAGAAAGAGAAAATGCTTGAACTCGCATACACATCTGAACCATTGGAGAAAAGCCGGAACAAATACAAATGTAGAAAGAGGAGAGTGGCTGCTTGCACGAGTATATGCAGTAATAAAAAACGGAGAGAGTGCCTTATTCCATGCAGAGCAATGCCTAAAGATATGCAAAGAAAACAATATCAGGGATTGGGATATAGCTTTTGCCTATGAGACAATGGCAAGAGCATATGCAACACTCAAGCAAAATAAAGAATGCAAAAAATACCTTAACCTTGCCGAAGAAGCAGGCAATAGCATCAAGAAAAAGGCTGATAAAGATCTGTTTTTTAATGATCTAAAAACGATTAAATGCAAATAGAAGATAAAAACTAATTTACTTCCAAAAATGGTGGAGGTGGCGGGAGTTGAACCCGCGTCCGGATAAACACTACATATCGCCAAGCTACAGGCTTAGTCGCTCTTTGATTTCTCCTCTTCTCCCGGAACGACACGGAGCGAAAAGGATAACCCAGTTTTAATACATTCGCAGTTTGGCCCGGGTGAACCTCGCTACAAACGGCTCACAATCCGCCGTTTTGAGAGTCCTATGAGCAGAGACTTTCTCAAAACGTTAGCTGGCTTAAGCAGCTAAAGCAAAATTATTTTCAGCGTTTATTTTTTGATGGATTTTTAAAGAGGCCAACCATCATCCTCTGCCTGCGTCGGTATGCTTTGCTTATCCGTCGAACCCCAGCACCCCCATACACATTAATATTATAACATAAAACGTAAATTTGTGTATAGCCTGCATAACCAATCTTTATGCCTTCATAATATGAGCAAATTCTTACTTGACAAGTTACAAAATTATTATAAAATTTAGAAATTTGGAGGTGATTATGGAAAATATAAAACTTAATTATGGCGACTACGATGTTTTAATCCCTAAGAAAAATGACTTACAAAAAATATATATAGAAATTACCAATATGTGTAACTTAAACTGCAAAATGTGCTTTAGAAGATTTTGGAAAGATAAACTCGGAGAAATGGGCCTTGAACAATTCAAAATAATATTTAACCAACTAAAAGATTTTCCAGAGTTAAAAACAGTTTACCTCGGAGGTATAGGCGAGCCTACAATACATCCCGATTTTTTAAAAATAATGGAAATGGTTAAAAAGGCCGGATACAGGTTAGAATTTGGAAGCAACGGTACAAATCTCGCAAAAATCGCAGACAACCTAATAAAATATCAAGTGGACAAAATAATGGTTTCCATAGATGCTCCTGACCCTGCAATATACAGAGATATTCGAGGTACTGATTTTATGAGCGTGGAAGACAACGTAATGTACCTTCAAAACAGAAAAAAAGAATTGGGTTCCAATCTTCCCGAGGTAGGAATAGAAGTTGTAGTAATGAAAAGCAATGTAGCCCTTTTGCACGGAATTCTCCCTCTCGCTCACAAACTCGGAATAAACTACTTATTATTTTCAAATTTAATGCCTTTCAGTAAATCACTTTCAAAAGAAATTGTATATGATGGTTCCGTCGATTATGAGCAACTGGTGGATACCCTAAATGCAGATATTGGAAAATATAAAGTAAAGCTCGTATTCCCTAAACTCAACCTGCAGACAGACAGAATTTGCCAGTTCATAGAAAACAAGTCCGCTGTAATAAGGTGGGACGGAGAAGTTGCCCCTTGTTATAGATTTTTGCACAGCTACACAGAATACATATTTAATAGAGAAAAAGAAGTTATTGCACATTCTTTTGGAAACGTATTTGAAAAAGACTTAAAAGAAATCTGGACGAGCAAAGAATATGAAACATTCAGATATATCGTGAAGAATGCAATTTATCCATCCTGTACAGACTGCTCACTTAGAGATGCCTGCGATTTTACAAAGGACACGCAATTCGACTGCTGGGGTAATCATCCGTCCTGCGGCGATTGCCTTTGGGCAAGAGGAATAATACAATGCCCTTGAGCTAACCTCCACCTACCGGAGGGAAAATAGTAACTTTATCTCCCTCTTTCAAGGGAGTTTTCTCATTTTGAAGAAAAACAATGTTTCTCCCGTTTACAAGATATATATAATCATCTTTTAAAGACAAGTTTTTGTTTACAATTTCGTCTTTTAACACAGGGTATTCTTCAATAAGGATATGTATAAGTTCACGCACGTTGCTTGCCTCTACAAAAACGGTGTCCTTTCCCATAATTTCTTTCAAAGTTGCATATAATTTGACTTTTACTCTTGCCATTGCCATCACGCCCTCCTATACAAACATTATAAGCAGGGCAGAAAGCAGTGCAATAGCTCCCCCGAAATAAAAAGGACTGCTCGGAGCAACATACTGATAAAGCATACCTGCTATGATAGATGCAGGAAGCGCCATTATCCCGACACCGAAGCTGTAAATTCCATATGCAGTGCCACGAGATGATTCATCTTCAACAAGGTCTGACACAAAAGCTTTTTGAGCTCCTTCAGAAAAAGCATAATAAATTCCATACAGCGGATAAATAATGTAAAGAAAAGCGGGAGATTTTGCAAGAGCAAAACCCAGGTAACTTAATGCATAAATAGAGTATCCTAAAATGATAGTTTTCTTCCTGCCAATTTTGTCGGAAAGTGCGCCAATAGGGGTGGCCAACAGTCCGTAAATAGTACTATGCAAAAACCATAGAAACAGAATTGAAGCAGCTAAAAGCCCAAGTTTCCCTGAATACATTGTAATAAATGCATCGGAGCTGTTACCAATCGTAAATAAAGTAACCGCAGCAATGTAGAAATAAAATCTTTTACCAAGCTTAAAGTGTGATTTTGCTTTTTGTTTTTTTACAAAAGTTTTAAATTCTTTCTCTTTTACAAAAAGAACTAAAATAACGGCAAAAAATGCAGGAATTAGCGCAAACTTAAAAACAGCCTCATAATTCGCCTTTCCGAAACCGTGCAAAACCCATATGCCAAGAAGAGGCCCTACTGCAGCGCCTAACGTATCCAATGCACGATGAAAACCAAAATACAGCCCTCTGTTTGTTTCGTCTGTATATGAAGAGATAAGTGCATCTCTCGGCGCTGTGCGAACGCCTTTACCAACACGCTCAAACGCTCTAACCCATAACACCCCAATCGGGGAACGCACAATCGGCAAGAAGCACTTTACAATAGTCGATTCAAAATATCCAAAAAAGGCAAACCACTTTCTGCTGCCAAACTTATCGGAAAAATATCCAAAGAACAGTTTAAGCAACGAAGCGGTACTTTCAGCAATACCTTCTATTACGCCGATAAAGGCACCACCTGCACCAATGCTCTCAAGAAATAGAGGAAGCACTTTTACGATCATTTCAGACGAAACATCGTTAAAGAAACTAACAAATCCCAAAATTACAACATTTCTATTTAATTTCCTCATTCCGCTCCTCCAAGATATTTATATCCCTTGAACCTCTTTGCCATCTTAATAAATTCTTCATCTTTCATTGCCGCTAAAATCATCTTTACCTCTTTTCGCTTTAACTCATCCTTTAGAATAACAATATCATACTGTTCTTTCTTCAAAGGAATGAAGTCAAGGTTAAGCACATCCGCAACATATCGAATACCCATTCCACAGTCTGCACCTCCGAGCTTTACATTGTTTGCAACTGCAAGATGCGTATATTCGTTATGGTTATACCCTTTTACCAATTCAGGGGCAATACCGTTCTTCTCAAGCAGATAATCGAACATTACGCGTGTCCCTGAGCCCTTCTGCCTGTTTACAAAAGTAACATCCTTACGAGATATGTCCCTTATTCTTTTGATACCTTTTGGATTTCCTTTCCGAACGATAAGCCCTTGCTCTCTCAGAGAAAAATGCAGTACGGCAATGCGTTTCGAAACGTATTTCTTCAGGAAGGGTTTATTATAAACGCCTGTTTCTCCGTCAAACAAATGAGCCGCCGTAACACTACACTCTCCGCGTTCCAGAGCAAGCAATCCTGCTAAACTTCCACTGTTTATAATACCAAAATTAAATAATGGGTAACGTTTCTTTACAAATGCAAATAAAAATATAAGTAAAGGGTCATTGCTGCCAATAAACAAAAACTCGTTTTTTATAATCTCTTTTTTCTTTAAGAGTTCAATGGTTACTTTTTCGTTTCTCTCTACGCCCTCTCTATCGAAATCTATTTTCAACAACCCGTCTGCATTGGATACCGACGAAAGAACTCCTGCGCCTTTTTTAAGAGGCACTGCAACAAGTGCTTTTCCTGCCTTTCCAACTTTTACCCTAACAAACTCGGTAACTCCGATCGAAGAAGTAATAGGACGCTTTATTAATGCTTTTATTGTCTGCGGCTTTTCCATTTCTTTTCCTTGCATTGTAAAAAGTGCCATTTTCAAAAATATATGCGCAGCAATAAAAGAGGAAACAGGAAAACCAGGCATACCCATCACAGGCTTGCCTTCTACCTCAGCAAGAATTACAGGCTTACCCGGCTGTATGGAAACCCCGTGAACGAATATTTTACCTAATTTGCCATAAACGCGCGCAGTAAGATCCTTTGTCCCTTTTGCAGAACCGCCTATTACAAGTACCATATTAAATTTTTTAATATTGTTTCTAACAAAATCTGCAATAATTAGTTCATCGTTAGGTAAAATGTCCGATATAACCGCTTCACCCCCGTATTGTTCAACAAGGTTTTTCAGCATATATGAATTCGTGTCAATAATATCCCCTATTCCTATTTTTCCGTCAGGCTTTTTAATTTCTTCTCCGGTAGGAATAACCAATACTTTCGATTTTTTATAAACTTTAATTTTTGTTATGCCGCCCGCAAGTAAAACACCAATATGTGCTGGAGTAATTGTCTCATTCGGGAAAAGAAGCGTTTCTTTAACCCCTATGTCCTCTCCTATAAGCCTTACATTTTTATATGGGGCAATAGGATAGAGAAATCTAAATTTATTTCCGATAACTTCCACGTCTTCAATCATTATCACGGCATTAAAGTTTGCAGGGATAGGGTCCCCTGTATTTACCGATACACCACCTTTGCCAAATTCGATAAGCTTCGGGCTACTTACCGACGCTCCCTCTGTATTCTTCGAGAAAACTGCAATTCCATCCACTGCAGATGCCGTATAAAACGGCGACGACAAACGGGATTTTACTTCCTCAGCAGAAATACGCCCTAAGGCATTTTCCACCTTAATTTCTTCTATTCCTAAAGCATTCGGGTAATTTCTCAAGGAAAGAAAGTGCTTCCAGATACGTTCTGCCTCATTAAGAGACTTCTTTTTTAAAAATAGCTCTCTTTTTTCTACCATAATTCGAAAATCACCTTTTCATTTTTTTTATATCCCTCACTCATAAGTGGGATAGCGATAATCCCGTCCGATTTTATTAAAGGGCTAATAAAAGCAGATTCCGAAAATACAGGTTTCACAAATTGACCGTTATTTCTAATAAAAAGTTTGCCCATAACAAACTCCTCCCTTCCTTTTCTGGATGGCAGATTTTCAGAAAGTACTGCAGTAATCTTTTTCCTATCCACTTTTAACCCACACTTTTCATATATCAGCGGTATGACAATTTTTCTAAAAACTAAAAATGATGCAAGCGGATTTCCCGAAAACCCTACTATAAGTTTTTTATCTACTACTCCGAATACCGTTGGTTTCCCTGGAGATAAATGCAGCCCGTGGATTTGAACACCCGGTTTTCCAAGTTCATTTATTACGGAAACGGTAAAATCGAACGTTCCCTTACTCGTTCCACCGCTCATAATCGCCACATCATTTTCCGAAAGCACCCTTTGGAGCATACTCTTAATTTTTAGCTTATCATCTTTCACAATACCATACATTACAGGAGAAAAATTACCGCTCAATGCTTCGGCAAAAATTGTGTATTCATTTGTATCATAAATCTTGCCCAAAGGCAGGCTGCCGCTTTCAATAAGTTCATCACCTGTAGAGAAAATACCAAGTTTTATCTTCCTGACTACCTCTATATTCTTGAAACCGAATGCCCTCAGTGCGGCAATTCTGTTTGGAGTAATCCTTTCCCCTCTGCGGACAATTGTTTCCCCTTTTTGAAAGTCATCTCCTACCTTAATAAGATTCTCCCCTTTGTGCACCTCTTTCATTACAAAAATCTCATTCGCGGTTTCTTCCGTATGTTCAATCATAACTACTGCATCCGCACCATACGGGACAACACCTCCGGTAGGGACAAAAACAGCATTGTTTTTAGTTAGTTTCCTGTTAAATTCTTCTCCTATGCGAAGTTTCCCAACAACCCTTAAAGGTATCGGATTGCCACTTGACGCACCCTTTGTGTCAGACGACACTACGGCAAAGCCATCCACGATAGATTTTGTAAAAGAAGGGATGTTAAAATTAGCAACTACGTCCTTTGCAGAAAACCGACCAATGGAAAGGGAAAGGGATAATTGCTCGGTTTTTAACCCTATTTCAAAAAGGTTTATAAGTTTCTTATTTACATTAGTACTTTTCTCTACAGTGAGAAATTTTTTAACCATTTCTTAATGTCCGTAAGCGCATCCTCAACAGACGTATTTATTGCAAG
>JALTHX010000154.1:0-3008 GCA_027076005.1 Caldisericaceae bacterium | reverse complement strand
TTAACTTTGTTATAATGGGCGATTCGAGAAACAAATCTCAGTATGATGATGATATGTCAAATTGGGGGGAAGTTGTTAATAGTGTACTAAAAGTAAAACCTAAATTCGTTATTTTTACAGGAGACAATGTGTATATAGGTGGAGACCAGCATTTTTGGAATATATGGTTTAATTATCTTGAGCCGCTATCTGCAACTGCACCCTTTATGGAAGCGGTAGGTAATCACGAGTACTATTATAAAACGGCAGAACCATGGGTAAATTATATTAAACAATTCGTTTTTCCAAATAATAACCTGTGGTATTCCTTTAATTACGGTGGTATTCACTTTATCAGCCTTTCGTCTGATTCTGATTACAGAGAAGGTTCGGTGCAGTATAAATGGCTTGTTTCAGACTTGCAGAATATCAAAAAGACACATCCGGATTATTGGATTATTGTTGCATTTCACAGGCCGCCTTTTACCTCAGTTGGTGCAAGCAATATGGATATACGCGATACACTTTGCCCATTATTTGATAGCTACCATGTAAACCTCGTGTATAATGGCCATGAGCATGATTATGAGCGGATATATCCTATCAATGCGAATGGAAAACTTGGCAGCAAAAACAAGAATGAATATTGCGGACAAAATTACCCTATATACGTTGTTGACGGATGTGCGGGTGCACCGCAGTATAGTGAATCGGGAAAGAGTTATTGGACCGCATATATTGAAAATGGTTTTGGCTTTTCGGAAATTTCTGCTTCATATGGCAAATTGGAAGTGAAGCATATAAGAATTGATAATACAGTTGCGGATAGTTTTGTTTTGAAAAGGGAATGTGGTGTTCCTTCTCCAAAAAACTTGAATGCTGTGCCTTTTGAAAGTGGAATATCTTTACATTGGGATGCAGTGGAATTTGATAACCTTGAAGGGTATACAGTGTATAGGGGAACTAAGCCCAACGGAGAGGATTTTGCGAAGCCCATTGCTACATTGGACAAAAGCAAAACAAGTTTTAGCGATACAAACGTCGAGATAGGTAAAAAATACTACTATATAGTTAAAGCATTTGATAATGCAAATCCGCCTAACTACTCTGCCCCTTCTTTAGAAGTAAGTGCTGAGATTGTAGATAATAATCCCCCGGAAATTACATTGGTTTCTCCTGAGAATTGGGTAATCACTCACAGGAGCTTGATTGTAATAGAAGGAAAAGTAACTGACGAAGGATCGGGTATTAAAAATGTTTTTATTAAGGGTAATATTGTAGTACTCGGAAAAGATGACTCTTTTGAAACATCTGTAAGCTTAAACGAAGGTGAAAATGAAATTGAAATAACGGTGACTGATAAGGCAGGGAACAAAACAACAAAGACGATTATAGTAACCTACAAGCCTCAAACAGTAATAACTTTACAGCCAGATAATCCTATGATGACACTAAATGGCGTTCAGAAAGAGATAGATCCGGGCAGAGGAACTAAGCCTGTAATTATACCAAAATGGGGCAGAACGGTTGTGCCAATCCGTGCAATTGTTGAAGCATTAGGAGGAACAATTGAATGGGATGGAACAGAAAGAAAAGTCACGATAAACTTCAATGGGACAGTAATTGAGTTATGGATAGACAAACCACAGGCAAGGGTAAACGGCGAAATGAAGTGGATAGACCCGGACAACCACGATGTTAAACCGATTATTATAAACTCAAGGACAATGCTGCCTTTAAGATTTGTTGCAGAAAACTTAGGCCGTACGGTAGGTTGGGATGCAGCAACAAGAACAATAACGATTACATATTCTCCGTAAACAAAAATTCTTGGTGATGTGCTAACTGTTATCCGGAGTCAAAACCCCTTTTGTATTTTCCGTAACGTATTATAATATAATATATTGTAATACATTTGGAGGTGAAAGCAATGGGTAGTAAAATTTTAACAGTACGGTTTGATGAAAACTTGGTTGATGAGATAAACGTTGTTTCTAAAAAACTTAATCGTTCCAAAAACTGGGTCATTAAACAGGTATTGGAAAACTATCTTGAAGAATTGTATGACGTAGAAGAAGCTAAGAGAATTATTGTTGATAAAACGGATAAAGTAATTAGTCATGAAGAAGCAAAGAGAGAAATCCTATCAGATTAAGTGGAAGAAAAGTGCCGTTAAATCTGCGAGAAACTTCTCTAAGAACGTAAGAGAAAGTATTGTAAAGACAGTTGAAGAGCTTTCAGAAAACCCTTTTTCCGGTAAATTGCTTACCGGGGAGCTTAAAGGACCTAGAAGAATCAGAATCGGAAATTTGAGGGTTATATATCTTCTCAATAAAAAAGGGCTTATAATCTTGATTGTGAAAATAGGAAATAGAGGAGATATTTATAAATAGAGAATAAATTTGATTGTGGTTAAGGCGGGCAATATGCCCGCCTTTATGTTATCTGAATAGAACTCCTACATATTTTACAACAACGGAAGAAGATTTTGGCCGAACGGCCTTCTCGGTAATAATTTTTGCTTTTTCTTTAATTTCCTCTTCCTTTTCTTTGAGTTTTTCTTCCATTTCTATTTTAAGTGCGTCAAGTTTTTCTTGTGCTTTTTGTAAGTCTTTCTTTGCTTTGTCTATTTTAAGTGCTGCTCTCTTTCTTCTTGTTGTTGTCCGGGCTGCCCTGCTGATACTTCCCCCAACACTTCTTCCCATTAAAGCCGAAAGTACTCCTGATCCTATATCTATACCTGTTTGCTGGGTGATTGCCCTTAGAGCTGCCTCTGCATCTGCAAGTTTTACATTTACGTTTTGCAGTTTTTCTTCTGCACGCTCCAATTTTGTTTCGTATTTATCTTTGATTTTGTCTAGCTCGTCATCTATTACTTCGTTTAGCCTGTTATTCAACCTGTTTAGAACTCATCTTCCACCCTTTTCTCAAACAAAAATGTTCAATAAAACTTGAATATAAGAGAACTGTAAGAGATTTAAGCATCGAATCCTGTTGTAACGAATAATTAGTGCATATACTGCACATTA
>JALTHX010000153.1:0-3036 GCA_027076005.1 Caldisericaceae bacterium | reverse complement strand
GGAAAAATGCGTCGATTACACGTTGCCCTGTTATAAGAGGTCTTATAGGTGCAAGTTTTTTATAATAAGGCCTGCCAATTCTTACAGGCCACTTCTGGAACAGCGGGATCTCTTTTTTCCCTTCCTTTGTCTTTATGGAGGAGACTATATCCTGAACAGTGTAATCACCTTCTTTTACAATACTTATAATTTCTCCGCTAATACCAATAGGGACAAGAATTTTATGTTTTACAGCAAGCGTCTCTTGGACCTCTCCAAGCACATCCCCTTCTGAAACTTTGTCACCTTTCTTTACGGCAGGGACAAAATGCCATTTCTTCTCCCTATTTAGGGCCGGCTCATAAGAACCTCTGACAATAAAGTCCCCATACTTTTTTTTCAATACGTCAAGAGGTCTTTGCACACCATCATAGATAGAACCAATAAGACCCGGGCCAAGCTCTACACTTAACGGTAACCCGGTAGAGTATACCGGTTCTCCCGGCCCTATGCCGCTTGTATCCTCATACACCTGGATAGAAGAGAGATTTCTCTTTATCTCAATTATTTCTCCGAACAACTTTTTATCGCTGACATAAACCATTTCAAACATTTTTGCATCCGGAATCTTCTCAGCAACAACAAGAGGTCCGGAAACTTTAATTATTTTCCCAGTTTTTTCCTTCATTATTTACACCCCTTACTCTTTATTTGAAAGAATATCAATTCCAACAGCTTTCTCTACAGATTTTCTTATCCATTGTATTCCAAGGCCTTCATAATGAGACGTGGAAGGAAGTACGAATATAACAGGCGTTACATCCGTTTTCCCTTGTATAAAATCTCCGAGCCCAATGGCAAAATCCTCAGTTGTTATTATTACATCAAAATCTTTCTTCGTGTATATTTCCTTTATTTTGGTAATTGCTTCCTCACTATTTTTCACAGGAAACATTGCAAAATCAAAACTTCTAAATAAATACCCTATCTTTTCTTCACCAACAAAAGCAAGTTTGCTCATTCTGCCAACGCCACCTTTTCGAGAATTTCTTTGCTTTCCGCTCCGGTTCCCCTTCCGCTAAGTATCATAGAAAGAGTGGACACTTCAAACTCTAATCTTTTAAGGTATGTAAATACCACTTCTATGCCCACATTAATAAATTTTCCCATATCAAGAATTTTTATTAATCTGCTTTGAATATATTCAGAATTTATCTCTTTCAAATTTTCATTGACAAAATTCTCAAATTGTTCAACATCTTTTATATTTTTTAATGGCAGAGTAAAAGCAAAGTCGGAAAAATTTTCCGAAATAAGAGAGAGTGCCAAAGAAAGATTTGTATTATCAATAAGAGAAGAAGCGACAAAGTGATTTATCCTAAAAAGCATATTCTGCAGGTTCACTTCGGAATAAATTTTATAATAGCTCTTAATCAAATCGGACTCTGTTAGGTTTGCAGAATTCATCAGGTATTTCAGTCTGTATATATCCAATACAATTCCTACTTCGAGAGGATTTTTTCTCACTTCGATCATTTTATTAAATGTATTGATGAAAATAATAGGGAAGTCTTTACCGCTTCCACTTTGTATAAATTTTTTAAGTGATAAGTAAAGCTCGTTGGTTTCACTTGTATCTTGTACAAGAGCCCATTTTTTAAGCCTTAAAAAGATTTCCTTATTTTTAAAAAAAATATTTATGAATCCAGGAGATGCATACTTTCCCATTTCTGCAAGCTCGGCCTTAAACCTTTCAAAAACAGCATTTAGCAAATCACTATTTTCTTCTCCTTTAATAAATCCTTTATAAGGAGTTTCCGCTAAAATTTGTTTTAATTCGGATGTTGGTACCTCAGAAAGTTTTTCAAAAGTTTCTTTTCCGAGCAACAATGACTCCAAAATTTTAATTCGGCCGGAAACGTAGCTGTAATCATCAGGGACCCCTATCTTCATAAGGAATTCTTCTCTCATTTATGCTCTCCGAACAAATCCCTGGCTATGGATATTTCCTCTAACTCTCTTTCATCAGAAAGCAAAGTTTCCATAGAGTCATCAATTTCAACTTCGTTTCCCTTTAAAATACAGCCGCCCTTTATATCTACAGTTGCACTTGAAAGAGATGCTTTTCTATCTTTCCCAAGTTTTTTATTCAAACTTGAAATAAAATTTTCATTAAACAGTGAAACGTCTTTTTTATTCACCAAAATTACCGAACTTCCCTTGGGAGCATCTCTTAATATAAGACCTTCTATAAATTTTTTGTACGTTTTTGAATCTATGGAAGAAAGTTTTTTCATAACAAGCTCAAAAAGTTCATCAATCATCGCTCTTTTTTTTGAAAGAACCTCTCTATCTGCCTCTATTCTTTTCTGGTCGACTTTTCTTTTCGCTTCGTTTTCTATTTTAAACAATGCTTCTTTGAATTTCGCTTCAAACTCTTCTTTTTTCGATATAGCAAAGAGTTTCTTCTCCTTGTCTATTTTAGCTTTTTCTTCGGAGAGAAAACTTTCTGCTTCTTTCTTACCCTTGTTAATTATTCTTTCTTTAACTTTTTCTATGCTCATAATTAGAACGGCTTAGCACTTACCCAAAGAATCACAAGTACAGCCACAAGAAGGGCAAGAACCGCATACATTTCTACAAGCCCCGGAAGAAGAATTGCACGCCCACTTTCTTCAGGATGCTTGCCTGTAAGGTCTATAGAGCCAAGTGCAGATTCACCCTGAGCAATAGCACTCTTTAGCTGTACAAGTCCAACAAAAATCCCCATAACGAACATCGATAAACCCTGCCCAAGAGACGCCTGCGGATTTCCGCTTGTAAGCCCAAATCTCTGCATGGTAAGAAATGCAACAACAAATGCATAAAAGCCCTGTGTTCCGGGAAGAGCCATAAGAATAAGGAGCTTACCAAAAAGTTCCGGCTTTTCAGAAAGCACGCCAGCAGAATGAGAGCTTGTTTTCCCGATTGCAATAGCAGAACCTATACCTCCCAGCGCTGCAACAATAATAGCTCCCATCGTTACCCATAGAGGGCCATTACTCAATGTTTGTAAAC
>JALTHX010000152.1:0-24414 GCA_027076005.1 Caldisericaceae bacterium | reverse complement strand
ACGAAATTGAAGAAACTTATCATGAGGCACTTGTTACCCTTTTTGAAAAAGATGACTTTCACTACATCTTTAAAATGAGGGAAGTTTATAGGCATATCAGCAACGCAGCCGACAGAATCTCTGAAGGGGCTGATATCATAGGAAACATTCTAATCAAAGAAGTATAAAAAAGCCCCGCTAAAAACGCGGGGCTTGACTAATTTTTCCCTGTTAAGGCAAAGTTAAGTCTATTTTACCTTTTCTTTTAAAGTTTTGCCTGCTTTAAAGAAAGGAACTTTTGTTGCAGGGATGTTGATTGATTTACCCGTTTTTGGGTTTACTCCCTTTCTCGCTTTTCTATCACGCACACCAAACGTTCCAAACCCGATAAGTGCAACTTTATCGCCTTCGGCAAGCGCTTCTTCCACCGTTTCCACAAAAGCCCCGACAAATTCTTCAACATCTTTTTTCTTTGCTTCCGTCTTTTCAACAATTGCTCTAACAAGCTCCGGTTTATTCATAAAAACCTCCTTTCATAATTTCCCTACAATTTTATCTATTTAATGCTTTTAGTCAAGTTAAATGCAAGATATTGCCAAATATCTTAATAAAACTTTTTGATGGGGAACGTAATTCAAGGCCAAGATTTACATAAACTGTATTGTTTATAGTATATGCAGAGGTTGTTTGCAAAGTATTCATTATTATAAAATCTGCCTTCTGTTCAAAAATTTTCGCACTACTTTTTTCTGTTCTTCCTCTATGCTTTGAAACAAAAAACGCCACATCAAAATTTACGGATAACATTGCGGAGTTCCCCTCAATAATAATGTTTCCATTTAACAAAAGAAGTGCTTCACTTATGAGCGAAGCAATGTTCTTCCTTTCCCCGTGAACCCATACTACTTTCTTGGCATTATATTTCAAAAAAAGGGAAGTATCTTTTCCTTTTTCGGACAACGCGGCAATAGCCGTTTCTATCTTATCCTGCCTCTTAACAGAAGGGGTAATTTTCAAAACACTAAAGTTATTCGGAAATGCTTTTAAAAGTGCGCATATAAACGTAGTTTTTCCAGAACCGCTTTTCTGCCCACCAACTAATATAATCATTTTTTAGTTTTTGCAGTAGATTTCTTTTTTTTACTTGTGCTTTTCCTTGTGGTTTTAGCTTTGTTTAAAACTGTTTTACTTTTTTTGCTGGCAGCTTTGTTGTTTCTTTGAGAGGAACCCGCTTTTGCTTTGCTTACTTTTTTTTCAAACTCAAATTTAACAGTCCCTTTATCATTTATATAAAGATATGCGGAGAATTTCCTCCCTCTTTTAGAAACAAAATCAGTTATGAGCTGCGTCTTCTTGTTCTGCAGAAGTTCAGATGCAATATCACGTGTAATTTCTTTGTTACCCATTACTTTCTTTATATAAAAGCCACAGCCCTTTTCCCTATTTGAGCAAAAATATGTTTCCTTTCCCTCAATTACATCTCCCCCGCACTTGGGGCATTTACCCACAGGGTTATCGTTTATAGCCACATCATTTTTTACATCAGGGAAGTCAAAGGCTACTTTTCCATCCTTTATAAGAATATCCGCATCAAAATAATGTTTGCTTCTGGAAAGCACTTTTGTAAGATGCACTTTTTCCCCTTTTAGCAGTTTCTCCGCCATTTCCCTTGTAATTGTTTTATTTATCAGCTTTTTCCAGATTGCGAAATCGCATTTCCCGCTCTTTACGTTTTCGCAAGTAAATGCTTTGGATGTTTCTATCACATTTCCCCCGCACTTGGGGCATTTACCCAGAGGGGTTGTGTTTCCAACATTTATACTGTAACTGCCCTTATAGTTTTTTACCTTTTCTACAATGGAAACAGTCAAAGTTTTAATCTCCTCCATAAATTTTTCAGGTTTAAGAAGTCCTTTTTCTATATCTCTTAGTTTCTTTTCCCAATCACCAGTGAGCGTGGGAGATAGAACCTCATTGGTTCCCACTTCATTTGCAAGCTCTATAAGCCGCATACCCTTATCAAGTGGAACAAGCATTTTTTTATTTCTCTCAACATAGCCCACTGTTATGAGGCGCTCTATGATTGCAGCACGTGTTGCTGGAGTTCCAAGGCCTCTTTCCTTCATTGCCTCACGCAATTTTTCATCTTCTACGAGCTTTCCTGCCGTTTCCATTGCAGTAAGTATTGTGGCATCCGTAAAGCGTGGGGGTGGCTGCGTTTCTTTGTCAAGAAGATTCACTTTTTTGAGAAGAGTTCTATCACCATCTCTAATATCCATAAGCACTTCTTTTTCTACGCCATTGTATACTTTCATCCAACCCGAATATTTTACTCTGGAAAAATCCGATTTAAAGGCCTCCCCTTCTACGATAGTCTTAAAGGAAAGCTTCTCTATAATAGCAGGTTTATAAAATACAGATAAAAACCTTCTTATGACCAAATCAAAAACATTTATTTCTTCTTTTGTCAGTCTGTTTAAAAAACGAATTTTGCCAGTCGGGATGATTGCATAGTGGTCCGTTACACCCTTATCATTTATTACCCTTTTATCCAATTTTATCGGGGCGGAAAGAATTTCTTTTGTAAAAGAATCGTATGGATAAACAGAAATTCCCTTTAATGTAGCCGGTAGTTCGCTAACAAGTACCTTGGGTAAATACCTGCTGTCTGTTCTTGGGTATGTAATCATCTTTCTCTGTTCGTAAAGCTTCTGCGCAATAGATAATGTTCTTTTAGCGGAATATCCGAAATGCCTGTTTGCATCTCTTTGGAGTTCTGTTAAATCATATAAAAGAGGATGAACTTTTTTATTTTCTCCCCTCTTAACGCTCCCTACAATTCCCTGCTTCTTTTCTACCTTTTTAACTATTGTTTCAGCTTCACTTCTGTCTTTAATACGAGTTTTTCCTTTTTTATCTATATGTATTCCTTTGTATAACAAATCTTTGCTTTTAAATTCTCCTTCAATTTCAAAATATTTTTCAGACTTAAAAGCTTTAATTTCGTTTTCTTTGCTACAAATAATGTTTAACGTTGGCGTTTGAACACGCCCCACTGAAAGGATTGTGCCCCATCTCCTCGTAAATGCCCTTGTTGCATTTATACCAACAAGCCAGTCGCTTTCCATTCTAACAACTGCAGATTCCCCAAGCAAGTCAAAATCAGATGCATCGTAGAGGTGCCCGAAAGCTTTTATTATTTCATCTTCAGTCATTGCAGAAAGCCATAATCTTTTTATTTCCTTGTTCTTGTGAGGGATAAGCCTTAGCAAGTTTCTGAATATAAGCTCTCCTTCTCTTCCCGCATCACAAGCATTTACAATAGTACCTATCTCCTTTCGGCCAATAAGTTTTTTTACAGCATTAAAACGCTTCTTTGTTTCCTTTATCGGTTTAAACTTAAACTCCTCCGGTATAATCGGGAGAGTGGAAAGTAACCAATATGATAATGCTTTGTTGTAATCTTTAGGGTCAAACAGAGTAACAATATGGCCAAGGGCCCAGGTAATAATATACTGTTCATTTTCAAGATAATCTTGCTCGTTTTTAAATTTACCTAACGCCTTTGCAATATCTCTTGCAACAGATGGCTTTTCAGTGATTATTAAAGTTTTCTTTTTCATAGTAAAATATATTACACAAAAGTTTTAAAAATAAAAATCCCCAGTGTAAGCCGGGGATTGGCTTTTTCAAATTTGATAAATCAGCTGATTTATTCGGCAACTACCGTAACGTTTACAGCTTTGTCTCCTCTGTCACTCTGATCAATTTCAAATTCAACTTTCTGGCCTTCTTTTAAAGTCTTGTAGCCTTCTGACTGGATTGCTGAGTAGTGAACAAAGAGATCTTTTCCACCATTGTCAGGAACAATAAACCCATAACCTTTCTGGGCATTGAACCATTTTACTCTACCTGTAATTCTTTCCAAAGTACTAAACCTCCTAAAAAATTTCTGCATCCTGCCTGCAGATAAAAGCATTATACCAGATACAAAATAAATTGCAATAACAGAATCAAAATCTTACCAAAAAGTACAGGATGGCTATGGCAGCAAATAAAATAAGTATCACGATGGAAGTTTCTCTGCTTGTGTCCACAAGGTCATATGTTTTTTCCTTTGTAAACCTTGCAGTTTCTCTGTTTAATAGCAAATATGCAACAAATAGTCCCCACACCGAAACAATCAGAGAAGCAAATATTCCTTTATCAGGTGTCGTGCCAAGCTGCCCAAGTAATAGGTAAAAAGTGAAAGCAGTCTTATGTGTTACTTTAGAAAAAAGTACAATGCTCTGTTTAAAGAAAACAAGCGAGAACATAGCTAACAAAAACAATGCGGATTGTATAAGAGACACTACGGCAAGCAAAATACGTGAAATGTTTGACTTGCGTATCAGAAAAACAAGAAGAATTATATATACCAAAACAATAGCTATCGACGCTGCAAAGAATGGCTTATAATAAAATTTTCCATAAAAAATTAATGAATACAGGAAAAAATAAGCAATGCCAAGAATTATTGCATAAACCGCTATTTTATATTCCTTTGGCATCCTATCCATTTTTTTATTCATTCTTTTTAATATCCAGGCCAAGTTCCTTGAGCTGTTTTTTCGAAACCGTCGATGGGGCATTACTTAACGGAGATATGCCGGCAGTAGTTTTCGGAAATGCAATCACATCACGTAGGCTTTTCACTCTTGCCATTATCCAAACAAGTCTGTCCAGGCCAAATGCAATTCCTCCGTGAGGTGGAGCGCCAAGCTTCAGTGCTTTTATGAGGAATCCAAATTTTTCATTCGCCTCTTCTTCTGAAAGCCCTATCGCTTTAAAGACTTTTTTCTGTAATTCCGGGCTATGTATTCTAATGCTTCCCCCGCCAAGTTCGTTCCCATTAAGAACAAGGTCATATGCAATAGCATGAACGTTGTCTTTATCAGTTTCTAATTTGCCAATATCCTCCGAATTGGGCATAGTAAAAGGATGATGTTCTGCCTCATACCTATTTTCCTCTTCGTTGTATGAGAAAAAAGGAAAGTCCACTATCCAAAGGAAATTCCATACATTTTTCTCTATGAGATTGAATTGTTCCCCGAGTAAGGTTCTCATTCTCCCAACGAGTTCAAATCCCATTTTAGGCTTAACAAGGAAAAGCATCACAAGGTCGTCGTTTTCACCGTTTACGAGAATAATGTTTTTTCCCACATCGCTCAAAAATTTAGCAAAAGAAGATTTTAAATCACCGTCTTTAATTTTTATATCAATAAAACCACTTAATCCTATTGCTTTCGCTTTCTCCTTTAACTCATCAACCTGTTTTCTGGATAGCAATGCTCCTCCCGGAAGGAATAAAGCAAGCAATCTATTGCCAGCATTGATATTCTTATGTATCAAGCTTGATTGAGAATTTTTAAAATCACTAGTAAAGTCTTTTATCTCAATGCCAAAACGCAGATCAGGCTTATCAGACCCAAAACGCCTTATCGCATCCCTGTACTTCATTCTAAGAAAAGGAATTTGTAAATCCACATTAAGGACTTTTTTGAAAAGCATTTTATACATCTCTTCGACAATATTTATAATATCCTCTTGCTCTACAAAAGACATTTCCATATCAATCTGCGTAAATTCCGGCTGCCTGTCTTGCCTTAAGTCCTCATCACGAAAGCAACGGGCAATCTGAAAATATTTCTCAAATCCTCCCACCATAAGAATCTGTTTGAAGAGTTGAGGCGATTGAGGAAGTGCATAAAATTTCCCTCTATTTAAGCGTGAAGGAACAAGAAAGTCCCGTGCGCCTTCCGGCGTACTTTTCGTAAGATAAGGAGTTTCCACCTCAATAAAACCCTTTTTGGAAAGGAACGCTCTTACAGCATCCGTAATTTTTGCACGCATTTCAAACACTTTCCGCACCTCCGGCTTTCGTAAATCCAGATAACGGTAACGCAGGCGCACAGTTTCATCTACTTCCTGCCCGGAAAAGGGGTTGAAAGGCAAATCTTCAGCTTGTGAGAAAACTTCTACTTCATCTGCGACAATTTCCACTTTTCCTGTTTTTAAGGAAGGATTTTCAGAAATACGCTTCTGAACAATTCCTTTAACCCCTATAACTGACTCAGCTTTCAGGCCCTCTACGCCTTTAAATTTCTGCGGGTCAAAAACGGCCTGCACGATACCGGACCTATCCCTTATATCTATAAACAAAAGACCTCCGAGGTTTCTTTTACGATGCACCCAACCATTCACTATGATATGATTACCAGTACTGCTTTCGTTTACGTTACCACAACCTATCGTTCTTTTAAGCATTATCTCCTCCAAATTCCTCTAAAAGTTCTTTTACTTTAATTTCTTTTTGCTCTTTTCTTTCCATATCTTTTATCTGGACAGTGTCGTTCTTCATTTCATCTTCACCAATAATCAAAGTAAATGCAGCATTCCGCTTCCTGCTGCGGCTTAACTGTTTTCCTAAAGAGCCACCCTTTGAATCAACAAGCACTGTAAGCCCCTCTCCTCTCAAAATATCTGCAATTTCCATAGCCTTTTTAAGAGCTCCAGCTTGATAAGCAACATAGAGCAATCTCTCTTTTTTTGCTTTTATGCCCTGCGCTTTTAAAACCTCCACAAATCTTTCCATACCAAGCGCAAAGCCCAAACCCGGCGTATGTCTGCCTCCGAGCTCCTCTATAAGATAATCGTAACGCCCGCCTCCAAGCAATGCATTCTGTGCGCCAAGGTCCTCAGAAACAACTTCAAAAACAGTTTTTGTGTAATAATCAAGTCCCCTTACAAGGCTACTGTCCAGCTCAAACGGGATATTCATCAAGCTAAGGTATTCTTTTACCTTTTCAAAGTGCGCCTTGCATTCGTCACATAGATAATCAATAATTTTAGGTAAGCTATCCTTAAGCTCCTGTTTTTCCCTCTTACAATCGAGAATGCGCAAAGGGTTTGTATAAAAACGGCGTTTGCAATCATCACATAGTTCATCATAATGAGGTTTTAGGGCCTTCCTCAACACTTCTTTATAATGTGGCCTGCATTTTTTACACCCGATACTATTTAATCGTACTTTTAATCCTCTAATTCCTAATTTTTCGGAGATTTTGTAGGCAAGAGCAATCACTTCCGCGTCGAGTAATGGAGATTCATCACCAAGTACTTCCACTCCGAATTGGTAGAATTCTCTATATCTTCCTTTTTGCGGTTTCTCGTACCTGAAACAAGATCCAATGTAAAAAAGCTTAATAGGTACGGGTAAAGTTTCAAAGTGATGCTCTACATAAGCGCGAGTAACAGAAGCGGTCATTTCAGGACGAAGTGTAACGCTACGCCCACCTTTGTCCGTAAATGTATACATCTCTTTTTCAACAATATCCGTGTCCTTACCCACAGAACGCTGGAATAGTTCTGAATATTCTATCACAGGGGAAATGATTTCCTTAAATCCAAACGATAAAGCCGTCTCACGCATTACTTCTTCAGCTTTCCTAAAGTATTTAATGTCTTCCCCGTAAATATCTTTGCATCCTTTTATTGTTTTAACCATATCAAGCTCCTTACCCTTAGTTTATAGCAGTATAATAAATAAAATAAAATTTGTAAACATAACTGACTAATTTTTCACCACAAATGAATTTTTTATTTTACTCTGCAAAAAATTGCATCTAACAAATTTTGCTGTATAATAAATCAAAAAAATAGCCGGAGGAAAAATGAAAAGCCTAAAAGAAAAAATTAAAAAATTTAGTTTGCCAATCTCACCATCTACACTTATTATTATCGGTTACATATTCGGGACATTTATGAGCATTATGCCCGACAAAAGGAAATGGGGAATCCCACTGTTCATAATCACTTTAATAGGCCATGCCTTTTATCTATTTTCACCGGAACAAAAAGCAGTAAGGCTTATGTCAAGAGCTAAAAGCGTTTTGGATAAAGGTAACAGTAAAGAAGGTGCTGATATGCTTAAACAATCTGTACTATTAAATCAAGACGAAGAGAATATGTATACTCTTTTTAAGGAGCGCTGTAAAAATACCAAGAGCTATAAAGAAACAGCTCATCTACTCGAGAAAGAAATTCCAGGACTGGATACACCATATTTTCGCTTTCTTACTGCCAGTATGTACTATTACGTAGGTAATGTAAAGAAAGCTGCTGAGATATTAAGTAAAACACCTGAAGAAAAAAGAACGATTAAAATTGTCCGTTTACTCGGCTCTGCCCTGTTTGACTTAAATAAATTCAACGAATCAATAAATGCATTGAAAGAATTTGACCCCCCGAGGATGGCAATCACAGAAGATGAGCTTGCAATACAGTTCGGAATAGGCATAGCTTTCGCAAAAAAAGGAAACAGGGAGATGGCAATAACATACTTGGAGCGAGTGCAGGAAAGAAATTCGAGGTTCGGAAATGTTTCAAATATACTTGAAAGCCTAAGAAAGGATAACGCTTCTTAGCTTATAGAATCTCTTTTCCTTTGATAAAGATAGTAGATATAAGCAAATACGGTAATTATACCGGCAAAATACATACTTGCTTTGTACGTTCCGCTGATTGCTACAATAAAACTTGAAACAAGTGGGCCAAAAATGTTGCCCAAGCTAATAGACGACTGAATGAGGCCTGAAGCCGTAGCACGCTCCTTATTTGTTTCCGTAACTTCCTTAAGAGAACCTGCATATAAAAATGACCAGGCAAAACCTGTTCCTATCATGCCAGGAATAATCCAGAGGTAAGAGCGGCAGAGCGCAAAATAAAAAAACACAAACGCCGACAAAACAAGGCCCCACCCCGCAGATTTTTTACCGGAAACCTTATCAATTATAAAATACATTACAATAAACTGAGTAGCGAAGTTAAACATATTTAAGATACCTTTCCAATAGTTATTGGCGCCAAGCTGGCCGAGATACAGTACCCAGTATGCCCAGATTCCTGTTGCACCCATATGCCTCAAGAAAAGGGGGATGTAAATTCCTTTATTTTTTCTGATTACATCTATAGGGAATAATGCAATATGCATCGGTTTGTACTCTTCCTCTTTAATACCGAATAATGCGACAAGGAACGCAACAAAAAACGTGCCCGCACTTACAAGAAACAAATGAGGTATGCCAAAAAAAGTTACAACAATACCGGAAACATATTGTGATATAGCCATACCCACAGCGCCAAAAGCCGTGTATTTCCCCATTTTTCCGCCATTTTCATACACAAATGCAGCAAGTGCACCCGGATAGATGCCTGCAGAAAACCCTGCAAGCATCCTAAAAGTAAGGAGTCCATTATAAGTTTTTGAAAAATATCCAAACCCGAACGTAACGGAGGAAAGAATAAACCCAAGTAAAATAATCTTTCTTCTTCCTATCTTATCAGCAAATCTTCCAAAAAACCAGGAAGACATAAACACAGAAAGAGAAAAAAGAGTAGCAATAAGGCCTATTTGAAATTTGTTTGCATTTAACATTTCGGCAAACTGAGGTATAAAAAGTTGAACAACAAAGAAAGAAAAACTCGCAAGGAGCTGCATAATTAATCCGAATTTGGCTTTTCTTTTTATGATGCACCTCTCATACCAAAGTAAAATGCAGCAATTCCAAGGACATAGAATACAAACATTATGAGCAACGGAGCTGTAAAACCGAACTTTCCTATTATAAAACCGGCGACTGACGCCGAAAGAGCCCATGACAAACTCCATGAGAGCTCAGGTAAACTTGACAGGGCCCCTCTCGATTCCTCGGGTAGATTTTCCATATATAATTGCCTTTCAAGGGGGACAGCTCCGTTCATCGCAGTTCCTCTTGAAAAATAAGAAATAACGGCAACGTATATATTTTTGGTAAATGCAAGGAAAAGAATAAACGGGAGGGAAAGGCTTTGTGTTACAACAACCCCTTTAAGTTTTCCGAATTTTTCCCTTATTATAGGTGCAAGAAGTGTTCCCGAAGCAGTAATAATACTTCCTATGGAAAATATCGTTCCGATTAGCACAGTGGAAAGATGAAATTGGTTTCGAAAATAAAGGTTAAAAAACGGAACAACAAGCCCTGCACCAAAACCTATAAAAAGCTGGACCAATACAAACGCTAAAACAATACGAATTTTTTCCTTTTCTTTCTTTAACTCTATAAAAGGCTCCTTTACGGCATTTGTAAATCCTTTATTCGGGTGTATCTTCCAATCTTCACGAATTAAAATAAACATTGCAAAAGAAGAAATAAAAATTAAAAGGGCTGCAAAAAGTGTTTTCTGCATCCCTATAATTTCACTTTTACTGAGAATGTGCGGAAGAAAACCTCCTATCAAACTGCCCACAAAGTCACCCATAATAATTGCAGTAAAAGAAAAGCTGAAAAGATGAGTACGTTCAAATTCCGTGCTTGATTCAAGAAGAAACGGAGACTCCGCAACAATGAAAAATGAATTTCCTATTCCCATAATGAAGTTTGCCATAATAAGAAAAAACGGATTCTTCAGCGTAACAATAAAAAAGAACGAAAATGATTCAATTACCATACCAATGAGAAAAGATTTTTTACGCCCTATGCGGTCAGAAATAACGCCGGAAAAAAAAGAAAATATTGCTATACTCATTGAGGGCGCACCGTTGATAAGACCTATATAGCGGGGAGCAATTCCAATCTCTTGCAAATAAATGTTAAAAATTACAAAGAACGTGCCAAACCCCGTTGTTGCAAGAAACATTCCCACAAGATAAAGCCTTGCGTTCCTTTTAAGGTTCTTTATCTTTTCAAAGTAGCGGTTCATCTGTTAATGGAAAAAATTCCCATGGACATTACCGTAACAATAATGCCAGCAACTAAAACACCGATGGATATTGCCCAAAAAGCTTTCCCCTTATCCATATCGAACAGTTCGGCAATAAATGCACCGGTATATGCACCCGTTCCGGGAAGAGGGATTGCAACGAAAAATGCAAGCCCCCAGAATCCATATTTTTCAATGACTTTTCTGGAACGGAAATCTAATCTCTTCAGATAGTTATCAATGAATTTAATTTTTCTTGCAAGAAAAAGTGCGAAATCCCAAAAAAGAAAAACAAGCGGAATTATGAGGATATTTGCAACGGTAAGTACAAGAAAGACTTTAAAAGGGTTAAATTTAAATTGTAAAATACCGAGGGGTATGGAACCCCTTAGTTCTATTCCAGGTACAAAAGTGATAAATAGCAAGTATAACCAATCTCTCACGGTTAAAGTGTATCAAAACTGTATTATTTTTCAATAGAATAGCCTAATAGGGTTTTTTATAATAGAACGATTTGCATTTTTCGGAAGGCAGAATTCGAATTCCTCAATTTACAATCACCGATAAACAAAGGGCTTCTTAAAATATAAGTTTTGAAATAATATTTAGTTTTCGTCATTTTTCAAGAAACATATATAAATAGAGGGTTTTAGCTATGCCGTTTTTTGCACTCTGAGCAATTTTATAGGGTAAATATACCTCGTTAAGCTTAAATTCCCTTCTACTACGGTGCTTTAAATGTAAAATTCGCAGAAAGCAGATAAACACTAACGTTAGAAGCACTTTTTATGTAAATTTATTATAATTCTTTGAAATTTACAAGAATATTCTTCAGGGCTACAGTACTTATTTTTCTATACCTGCCAGGCAATCAAGGAATTATTGGGCAATCTATTTCCTTTGACCCGTAATATTTTTCTTTTCGGTTGCTATAAGATTTCATCCTATTTCTACGATAGATTCCTTTATCTCTGCAGGGCAAAATCCTTAACAAAATATTTAAGATTTTGCTATTTTTATGTTTTGCTATATAATAAAAGCAAAAGTGTGAAGGAGGCAAGAGTTAAGCAAAAAATGAGAAATAAAAGGGCGGGGTTCACTCTCCTTGAGATAGTAATTTCACTGGCAGTTCTTGTAATTATCATTGCTTCCACAATGAGCTTACTCGCATCATCTTATTCTTCTTTAAGAGATTCTGAAATGCGGGCAATTGCAAAAAATGTCGCAAATTACACCTTAGAATATATAAGGGCAAGAAATGTAACGAGTGATAACCCATTAGGCCATGATTCTTCAGAGTTTGGAAATGATGCTACACATAATTTTCCAGGGCTTGTAGATATTGAGGACAATATGTCCGCTTCACCCAAAGTTAACAGTCCCCTACATTGTAATGGAAACTACAGTGCAACAAGTGGTGAATCGAACAGTACCAATTGTATAAATACAAATCCTGTTTTGCCAAAACAAACATTTGGTGATCAAGCTTCGCAACCATACCATAAAGCTTTTTACTATTCGCTTCAAGGCTATGTATCACTATTAAAAAATCCTTCAAGCGGAACGTTTCCTAACCATTCTGCGGAAGATGCAAACCTATATATTGATAAGAAAAATCATTATTACCATGATATGGATGAAGCTACAAATAATGGAGGAGTGCACACTGTCAACCGTTTGGTGGTTCAGTTTCCATTTGATGCTTCTAATACTAATAATGCAATTAAAAGTTTTACTGCTTTGCCAGGCTATATTCCAATGGTGTACACTACCGATCCGGATAAGGTAAATAATACTAAGAGTGAATATTCTCCATTCTATACAAACGATACTTCACTTAAAAAGGGAACAATGGCATATAGAGGTTTTAGGGTGTTGATTGCAATCGTAGCCCGAAAAAAGGATAGTTCTGCGACACATGCACAGTACTTTGATGTAAGAGTTACTGTTTTGTGGCGAGCAGGAAAACAAGAGCATAGTTACGTGCTTAGTTCTCAAATTGTAACATATGGAGGCTCATAATGCCCAAACGTAAAGGATTTACACTTATCGAGCTCGTCATTGCAATGGTAATATTCTTTATACTTATTTATATGGCATTTGCAAGTTTTAATTATATCCTGGCCTTTTCCCAATACAACAAACAACGTGAAGATGTTCAAGAGAATATAAGCACTGTTATGGACCAAATTACTAAAGAGTTAAGGCAAACCATAACAGATCCGGACAATAACGATGCTCCGGAAATAGACTATCCTTCCTCCGATACAATTAGAAACTTAAAAAATATTTCATCTCCGGATGAACCATTGAGTCCTTCCGTTTACTTAAAATTTAAAGATGCTGACACAGACTCTTCAGACGACCCTGACAACCCTATATTACGATTTTATATAATGGATAACAATGGAAACAAGCACAGGATTTCGTATACGCTTGATGTTCCAACTGACGGTAGCGGTTATTCCCCACCACATTATAAAGGCACACCAAGAAGATACTGGCCCTCAGAAGAGTATGAGCCCTGTGAGATTCTTTACAGCAATGAAACATGGACTGATTCGAATGGGGATGGTGTAGCACAAGATGACGAATGGTCTGGTATTCAAAATCAACCCGTCACGGAACAAGTGATAACAAACTTTACTATAATAAGACCTGCATGGTCTGATAAAGTTGTCCAAATTGTTATTGAAGCAATGGTAAAATCTCCTTCGCAGATCGGATATGAAAAAATACGCTACATCGGGCAAATAACATTGCGCCAATAATTGAAAAAAATATATATTTGACTATAATATGTTAAGGGGAGGTGATGGGTATGTGGAAAATGGCAATCTTTAGAAGAAAGCGCCCTGGCTTTGCATTAGTATTTACTGTTTTAATAGCTTTAGCTATGATTATACCAGTTATGATACTTGCATCTAATGCAATATCTCGGCGTAAAGCAGTAAGTGGGGAAATGATTTCTGACAGAACGTTAAGCGTAGCAGATGCCGCTGTTGATATGATATTAGCAAAAATTAACAAGTTTTCTGAAGTAAGTGCAACTAATTCGGATATTCGAAGTGGTTTAGATGGAATCAGTATATACTACACTAATAATCCTCCTGACGATTCTTTTGAAGTTCAGAAAGTAGCTGTTAAATATGTAATTGGTTATCTTTTAACTTCGCTAAACGGTGGTACTGTTTATCAACCTGATGGTACAAGCAATCCTGCATCTGCCTTACAGGCAGATCTAATTAAATATCCAGGTACAAGTTCTGTTATCTCAGGTTCTGTTTGGGACATAGAAGATAATATTGCAACATATCTATATGATCTAAAAACTCAAACATTCTATTTAGTAACCGACAGTAGTGGAAAAATATCTCCTGTTTCAAAAACGTGCCTAGATGGCGATATAGTTACACAGTATGTAAAAAATTTAGCAACCGGTGTTGTTAAACATGGAATTTCAGCATGGGATCCAGATTATCTTACTGATAACCGTTGGGTAGAGGTAGATACTAATACGCAATATGTGGATGATGGAAAGAATAAATCAGGTAGTACAAGATTTAAAATACGAGTTAGCGCATGTCCTATTTCGAAATACATGAATAAACATATTGTAAGAAACATTCTTGCAGAAGCCACATTAGAAAGTATTAATGCCAACACCTCTTCTTCAGGTGGAAGTTCTACCAGCGGAGGTTCTACAGACATAGGTCCTTTCCATTATGCAGTTTGGTCAGGAAAAGAGTTTATACTAAATGGTGTGCATACAATACAATCAGGACATAGAGATTCAAACGGGTATATTGCATACGATGGAAAAAATGGCAATGGTAATGTGTATGCAGATGGACGAATCTGGATAAATGGAGGAAATAGGATATACGGTAATATAATCACATCAATGTCCAAGGATGATGGTGGCATACAAATCAACGGTCCTATAAGCATGGGAAATGGACATAAACTTATTTACAATCATAAAGAAAGTCTACCGGATTTTGCAACAGATACAGAAGATAATGTTAAAACTACCGCCCAGACTGCTGGCCCACAACATCCCGGAGATCTTAACTATACAAATTCAAATAGTACAATAAATATTAACGGGGCTGAAACTTCTTACTACATAGGTGGAAATGCTAATATAATGGGGGCAGATGATACAATTAATTTCTATCCAGTACCGAATGTAGGCGGCGCAGATAAGCCGAAGGTTGATTGGTATGTAGACGGAGATTTAGATGTAAATGGGGATATTACATTAGATTTTGGAGATACACCTGGAATAGTGTGGGTTAATGGGAATGTTACCTTTAATGGTAATGTAACTATTATAGGCTCAGGAACAATAGTTGCAAATAAAAGAATTACACTTAACGGTTATTCTGATGTTGATAGCAATAGCACAACACCCAATGCCAAAATTGCGTTTATATCCGAAGGAGAGGATAGTAACGGTGGAATTATCTTGAATGGAAACAATAACGTAAGCGGAATATTCTATGCACCACACAGTGACATTATCCTTAATGGTACAGGCAATGTTTTCGGCTCTCTTGTTGCCGGAGGATATGTTAAAGGAATTTCTGCTGGTGTAATAGTAAATGGAAACCAAAATATCACGTATGATACAGGAATAGAAAATGGTGAAAGTGATGGTACTAACCCTCCGTTACCTACAGGTGGGGGGGTTACTGTAGAAGGCGTAAGTTTTGCTGCAAATACCATATATAGACTATCATGGAGGGAAATAATTTCTGATCCGGTTACTCTCGTAAATATTCAAAAGTTAACCCCACTATTTGATTATGAAAAACCCTGAAGCTAAGGTTAAGAGGAGCATTTTGTTCGTAAAAGGACTTAGTATAGATAGAATCCAGCAGGACGTTAAGCGTCCTGCTGGATTTACTTTAATAGAAACACTCATCGTTATAACAATTATTATTCTTCTTTCCACTGTTGCCGTGCCAAGTTTCAAATATCTCATAGCTTCTCAGAGAATTCAATCAGCTGCTTACCAAATGGTTCAAGATTTACGAACAACAAAAGAAGATGCAATCCTTTATCAACAAGATTTAAATGTCTATTTCAATTATAACAACACTCCGATAAACCCACTAAGTTCAACAAATACAAACAACAGGGAATACTGCCTTGAAACTTTTCTAAAAAATTCTCTATCAAATCCGGTGGATCATTATATACCGACAGATTCAACGGATAGCCATTTCAGAAAAAAAATTCTTGATTATCATATTGTTATATCGAATATAACATCAAGCACAAATTCCTCTGTTGATTTCGGTGGGAAAAATTATTTTGTTATTGCCTTCCGGTCCGGTGCCGGTGATACGTTTAGGGGCCAAGCAAATATAGTAACCAATATGGAAAACAACTCTTCCGGTGAAAAACGTAACGTAAGTGATTCTGATTATGCAGATATAGGAACCACCCCAATTATTATAGAACTTAAAGATATACCAACAGGGAAAATATTTTACGTAAGGGTTTCCGCAACAGGAAAAATATCTATGTATGGACAGCCTAACCCATATTAAGAATTATCAGGTTTGGTTGACTTGTGAAATACAGTGCTCATTTTGAATTAAAAATTTTTAAACTCCCATTATTTTTTCTTATGTTCCAGACAATTATCATAAGCTAACATTCATAATATTCCCTCTTTTATAATATCTCAAAAATCAATAAGCTTTGTGTCCTCTTGTTCCAAATTTCTGAACTTTAAAAAATGCGCTTACTATTTTCACCTTATCTTTTTTCAAGTAATAAAAAAGTATTTAATATTTTTCTTAAAAGCTAACGCTTTTAGGCAAGTTGAAAATCTTGTTTTTGTAACCTTCAAAACGCTTTATAGATGCATATCCGCCATAGTATTATGCATATCCAATTGATACATAAATACATGCTTTGCAAGGATTTTAACAAATTTTGTGTTTTTGAAATCCTGTTCTTTTGTATAATAAAAATATGGGGACTTTTAATGTATACACTAAATCAAACAAAAAAGGATTTACTCTTATGGAAACTCTTATAGTTATTACAATCGTTATTGTACTTTCAAGTATAGCAGCTTCCTCATTTAAACATCTTATCGTTTCCGAAAGATTGCAGTCGGTTGCATGGCAAATGGTTCAAGATTTACGAACAACAAAAGAAGATGCAATCCTTTATCAACAGAATCTTAGAGTATATTTCTGTGTTGACCCTGTATCAGATAGAAATTTCTATATGTTTGAAACTTTTCAGAAAGACCCTTTACATAATACACACTATACCCCGGGTGATTTGCCAAACGGAGGACATTTTGTAAAGAGAAGTCTGCAATATAACACCTTTTTAGGACCGCACCACCCATTCCAACCTCTTGGATGGATTAATGGTAAACAATATTACTATATTACATTCTTCTCCGGAGCAGGCTCTCATTTTAGAGGACAGCCTAGTATGCCGGATCACGTTACGATTACCAATAAACAGGGCAACTTAAAATTCTATGTGATAATAGATACCGTGGGTAGAATAAGAATGAACGGAGAAGAACCATCCCCATAAAAACATTTTCTACTGACAAATATATGTAGATAGCAATCGTTTTAAAAGCATCCTTTTATACCATTCATTCTTTATTTCATAAGAATTTAATGAAAAATGATTAAAAAATGATTACATGGTACAAAGAAAACAGGTGCTTCAAAACAAATAGTAACGAAGCGTCAATGTATTGGAAATTCAGCCTATATTAGATAAATTTCAATAAAAGAGCGTAAAGCACAGAAAAAACAAGCAGAAAAGCAATATTTTTAAATAGCAAAGGGTATGTTTCATTTAATTTCGCATTGAAGTATTCAACAGTCAAAGAAAGGCAAAGGTGAGTAGGCGTAAACATTAGCGCAACCCATCCGCCAAGAAATGCAACAAACAGGGCATAGGGATTAAAGTTTGGGTTTTTCAAAAGCGGCAAAAGAAGAGGATAAGAAACTCCAACCGTTGCAGAGGCCGCACCGGTCATTAAGCTTACAACAAACGGAAGCGAGAAAAGGATAACAAATGCAGGAACATTAGCAGCTTTCATAAATAGATAAGTTTCGTTAATTATACCGCTTTTCATTACAACATATTTCAAAAAGAAGATTGCATACATCAAAAAGGCAAGCTTTAAAAGAAGCTTGTAATCCAACGCTTTTTTCATTTTATGAAAATTTAATTTTTTGACTAAAACAACATATAGAATTCCGATTAAGCCAGAAATTATAATAGAAATATGAAAAAGCAGAATAAGGAGAATTACTATAAGTATTGGCATTAAGCTTATCATCATTTTGCCAAAAGATTCGGGAGATTTATCCAGCTTATTCGTTTTATCGGATTTAATTAGCGGCACAAAGAATAAAAAACCCGAAATAAACATAAGAAGGGTAATTGGCCACTGAACAGAAATAATTCTAACGATAGAAACTCCTAATATGGACGAGGCAAGAATCATATCGGGATAAAGAGGCGATGTAGGCTCCCAGATATGCCTGAACCAGAAGTTTATGGCAGATTTCTGCTCTGGGGAAAGAAAAGCGTCTTTACTTCCGCGTTCAACAAGCGGAGCCGATACAAGTGCACCGCCCGGCATAGGAAGAGCACCTATAATAAAAGCAAAAAGGGGGATAAATGATTTTGGCGAAAGAAAAGCGGAAAAGCTTTGCACCATCTCCTCCAAAAAACCCGATATCTTTAATAAATCGGCAAAGTACGTTATTACGACGACAATGAGAGTTATTTCAATTGTTTGTTTCCCTATCAAAGTAAAGAAAAAAGCATTTCCAAACTGCACCATTGAAAACCGCTCAAACACGGCAATAAAAAGAGCCGAAGCAAGAATAGAAACTCCTATATTGACTTTGAATTTCACTAATACACCCAAGAGAGTAAGTGCACCTATAAGAATAATTATGCTCTGCATAAAATTATTATATATAAACAGAATGTTTTTCAAAGCCTATTTTTAATGTATAATAAACTATGTTAATATTCGAAAAAGTTCTTTCTTCCGTACAAAAAATAGCGCAGGAGAAAGCAATGAACGCCGAGCTAAAAGATGCCGTTGTAGAGCAAGCTATTTCCATACTTGAAAAAATATCACCAGGCGACTTTGATGGAATTGATTTCTCAAAATTCCGATATTTCATAGGAACACCCGTTGAAAAACCTACAAGAACAATTGCCAATAAAAATGATGTTTATAGCTACATCGCAATTGCATCGGACGGCTCAGAGATTCCCGTAGACCCGGATTTCTTCTTTCTTTACTACGTAATAAACGTAGGTGTTGTTGTAATCAGATACGGAAACGAGGCATTCTTCAAATCCGATTCAACGCCTCAAATTTTCTACAAAGAGAATGAACTATACGAAACAGTGGGGGAAAAGAATCTTCCAGTGAAAGGAGAATTGTTGGAAGCAAAAATGCTTTTGAAAGAAAGCACGGAGCTCACTAAAGCGATTGAAAAATTTTACAGCAAAGATATTCCCCTCCTGTCCCTAATAGATGGAACATTAATCCAATGGGAGATTGAAAGCAAAAGTAACAAATTTAAAGAAATGTTTATAGAAACATTCGAGCTCTTGTTTAAGAAGAGTAAAGAGTTAAATAGTCCTGTTGCAGGATATATAAGCGGCTCACATTCAAAAGATGTAGTTGGGCTTGTAAAAATAGCTGCACTCCTAAAAGAAAAATTGAGTGAAGATGATATTGAAAAATTTAATGTTATAGAAGATACCGATATATTTAAGAAACTTTTAGGAAAAGGAGAACGTTCTGTTTTATTTAAAAGTAATACGCCGATACTAAAATACTATAATAAGCCGATTTACTTTTTCTATCTTAATGTAGGACCAGAGATTGCACGTATAGAGGTTCCCTTTTTCATTGCAGAAAACAAGGAAAAGCTCACCCTGCTCCATAAACTTATATACAGCCAGGCTGAAAAAGGGGGAGGATATCCGGTGGTCCTCAGGGAAGCTCATGAGCAAGCAGTAATCAAAAACAGCGAAAAGAAAGCTTTGCGCGACATATTCATAGAATATCTCGGGAAACAAGGCATTGTATTTGAAGAGAATTATAAGTCTTTATTCAAAAAAACAAGGGGTATATAGGGTGGAGCAAATTATTCTTTGTAGATTCGGCGAGATAGGAACTAAGGGGCGTAGGGCACAGGTAAAACTAAAAAAGAACTTGAAGCTTCATATGGAGAAACTTTTGCCAAATACATCCGTAAAAATACAGGGCGGAAGGCTTATTGTGAGCGGTGAAAATATAAATATCAAAAAACTGCTTTTCATACCTGGAATCGTATCGATAAGCCCTGCTGTTAAATCTGAAAAATATATAGACAAGTTAAAAGCAAATACCGTAAAATTTGCTATGAATAAACTCAGGAAGAATCCACAAATAAAAACTTTTGCAGTAAGAGCAAGAAGGCTTGACCCCTCGTTTCCAATAAAAACTCCCGATCTGGAAAGAGTTATTGGTGGAGTAGTAAAAGAAAATACAAAACTCAAGGTGAATTTAGGAAACCCTGATCTATTTATTGGTATAGAAATTGCGAGTGATTATGCATACATTTATTCAGAGAAAATTGCAGGCGCCGGAGGACTACCTCTCGGAGAGCAAGGGCGAGTCGTTGCATTGCTGTCCGGAGGCATCGATTCACCTGTTGCCGCGTTCCTGATGATGAAGCGCGGAGCCCGCATTACTTTCGTCCATTTTTTTAAATCTAAAATAGAGCAAGAAAAGGTAGAAAAGCTGTTTCATCTTTTTCAAACATTCGACACTAAAACAAAACTTATCATTGTTCCACATACAGAGTATTTAGATAAAATTTCAAAAATTCTTGCAAAAGAAAATAGATTAAGGTATATTTGCATATTTTGTAAGCACAGAATTCTTTCCGAAGGAGTACGGATAGCAAAGAAGATTGGCGCCGAAGGTATTGTTATGGGAGATTCATTAGGGCAAGTCGCAAGCCAGACACTGCGCAACATCAAAACTATCCAGAAAGGAATCGATTTCCCAATATACCGTCCGCTTATTGGCACAGATAAAGTAGAAATAGAAAGAATCGCACGCTGGATTGGAACCTACACAATCTCTACGGAAGAGCAGCTTCCCTGCGATTTTGTTCCCAAGCACCCGGTGCTAAAAGCACAAGAGGAAGAATTTGACAGACTTAAAGAAATTATTGAAAGAGAACTTAGCTCAAGATAGAAAAGGCATCTATTTGCTCGTTTTGAATCTTCCCGAAAATGTAGATATTTCCGTTGGAAAATTGGGAATAAATCATTTTGAAAAAGGCACTTACTTCTATATAGGCAGAGCAAAAGGGGGCTTTTCAAAGAGAATATTGAGATATTTTTCAAAGATACAACATAAGAAATGGTATATAGATTATCTGCTTGAAAAAGCAAAACCGATAGGTATTTTCTTTATGGATAATTATTTTAATGAAGAAAATTTTGCAGATAAAATGGCAAAAATTTATCTCTCTCCAATCAAAAGTTTCGGTTCAACAGATACAAAAGCATTTTCGCATTTATTCTATACAAAGAATAAATTTCAATAATATTTTCTAAATTTCACTTGACAGAACAGAAATTTTTAATATAATCATTGTTAGCCTTAGCTAACTAAATTAGCATAAGCTAATAGGAGAAAGGAGCGAGCAGCATGTTGGCAATATGTTGGAATTTATAAAGAAGAAAGATGGAATTTGCATTAAAGTAGAGAAGTTTAAAGGAGAGGTTGCATTTAAAGAATGGCTATTTGAATTCCCGATGCACCTTTTCCATAGAACAAAAAAGAAGTAGCGGAGAGAACAGTGGAGTTAATGAAGAAAAAGAAGCTATAGTATTATCCATATCATATAGGGAGGTGATAGAATGAAAAAAAAGATTATTGGCTTGCTACTCGTCGGATTAGTAGTTTTGGTTGGAGTATCAACAACTGGATGCCAGAATATGCAGAAAAAAAACACAGACATCAAAGTTGCTACAGGAAGTTCTCTGGCAATATTTACAGATATTGCTAAAGTTTATGGAACCTATGAAAACAATGGAGTTTCTATCGGCGATGTCTTGATAACCGATGCCCGACCCGAGATTCTTATCCATGGGGATGTAGATTTCCAATTAGGACAAAGCGTCCCCTACTTAAAGGCGATATCCAGCGGTGCTCCCCTAAAACTTGTGGGAGAGGTTTCAGATAAAAATCCTATAATGCTTGTGGTCAGGGAAAGCGAGAAAAATGATATAAAAAATATAAGTAATTTAAAGGGAAAATCCGTTCTTGTTCTCTCTCCTGGAACTTCTCCGTATAAAATGGCAGTTAAAATTATGAAAAAAGCTGGTTTGAATATTGACAAGGATGTTGATTTGGTAACGATTGGCAAACCAAACCCGCAAGTTGTTGTATCAATGTTTGAGAAGAGGGAGGTAGATGCCGCATTTCTACCGCCTCACTTGATTGCGCCTTTAGTTGCAAAAGGTACTGGTGTTCTCTTAGATGCCCCATTAAAACCTATGCTGAATGCTGGAATATTTGTCAGAACTGAAACTATTAAGAAGAACAGAGATATTGTCAAAGCATTTGTTGATGGAACCAATGAAACTCTAAAAACCCTTCAAGAGAAGAATTCGGAGGCGATTGCACAAAGGCTTCTTAGTAATCCAGACACAAAAGAGCACTATAAGGGCTATGATGAAAAGTCGCTATCTGTGTATGTAGAGATTATGAAGAGCGTTTTGGCAGATAATGTGACTATAAGTGAGAAAGACTTTGTGAACATGGTTAATTTTGCGAAAGGTATTCTCGGTAATGGGGTTACCTTTGATAAAGTTTGTGATACGTCCTTCGCTGGAAAGTGAGATAAATCCTCTAAGAGTCCGCATTAAAGATCTTAAGGCAAGATATGGAGATTTGGAAGTGATAGACAATGTAAGCCTATCCGCAAAAACCGATGAGATAGTTTCAATCATTGGACCAAGCGGTTGTGGCAAGTCAACACTCTTGAATACAATAGCGGGGATACAGAAAAATGCTGACATTGAAGGTGAAATAGAAGTGAATGCAGAAAGAGTAAGCTATGTTTTTCAGGAGGACACATTGCTTCCATGGCGTACTGTCTTCTCAAACATTCTCCTTCCTTATGAACTCCTCGATATTAAACCTGACGTGAAGAGGCTTAAAGAGTTGATTAAAATAGCCGGCTTGAAAGGATTTGAGAATTACTATCCCTCACGCCTCAGCGGTGGGATGAGGAGGAGAGTAGATTTGATAAGGGCCGTTGCTATAAATCCAAATTTACTCCTCCTTGACGAGCCCTTTGGAGCCCTGGATGCCTACACAAGGATCAAGATGCAAATCTTCCTTTACAAACTGAGGAAAGGATTTGAGGATACGACAACTATTTTAGTAACTCACGATGTTGAGGAAGCGTTAGTTCTTTCAAAGAGGGTAATCGTATTAAGCAGCAGACCAGCGAGGATAGTGGGAGAGCTAAAATCCGATGGATATGAAAATCCTGTTGAAGCTCGATCCACAGAAGAATTCATCGAGAAAAAGAAGAAAATCTTGGAGATGCTCTACGGAGGGATAAGATGAAGAGAGAAACTTTAATACAACTTTTTCTTATCTTAATATTCTTTGTAATTTGGCAAGTATTGGCTAATCTCAGCCTCATCCCCTCTTATTTATTAGGTACTCCAACTGGTGCCATAAGTGCCTTATCTGACTACCTCCATTCACCGACTGCATATGAAGACATTAAAATAACGTTCTTTGAAGCCTTATCCGGACTGTTTATTGGCGTGGTCTTTGGGGTATCCTTAGGCATTGTGATAGGGAGCAGCAACAAACTCTCGCATATTTTTGCTCCTATTTTTTCCTCATTTATGGGAATACCAAAGGTAGTGCTTGCCCCATTCATTATTCTCGCATTTGGAGGAATCTCTCCAACCTCAAAAGTCTTCTTAGCATTTTATGGTTCATTCCTAATAATCTTTCATACAGTTCATTCAGGAATAAGAGCTATCGACAATAAGTATCTGGTGTTCTTTGAAGGTTACAAAGCCTCGAAGGCCAAGATTTTAAGGAAGCTCTATCTTCCATACAGCTTGGTTTGGTTAATACAGTCACTAAAGCTCGCTCTTCCGATGGCGTTTGCTGGCGCCATGGTAGGAGAATTCTTAGCCAGTGTTAAAGGATTGGGCGCTAGACTGGTTTATTACGAAAGCCTCTTTTATCCTGATGGCGTCCTTGCGATTACCTTTTTAATAGTCGCTACGATTATCGGCTCTGTAACTTTCATACAGGTTGTTGAAAAGGGGGTACTACGATGGAGAGAAACATGAACCTACCCTGCTCCCCAAATCTGAGACAAATATAATGAGAGGGTTTGTAAATAGATGGTTCGTGTTGCCTCATTTAATTTTCTATACGAAATATCATTTAGTTGCCTCATTAAAATTATATACGAAATCATTCTTTTTCATAGGAGTATTATTTGGAATATTTGAAGATAGAGATTTTAGTTTATCATTCTGTTTCCTCTCCTTTAGTTTTCTTTCATAGAGATGGTACAGCTTTTC